>DRQV01000237.1 GCA_011371325.1 Thioploca sp. | reverse complement strand
CAACCATTTACCTAATGATAGTAAAATACGAGTATAACGTTGGGAACGCAACATTTCACGTACTTGAATATAATCATTGCTTTGTTTGGCAACTACTTTTGGTTGGATCGATTCCAATTTTGCAACATTCCAATCTATAGTTAAAATGCTATTAATCCATTCAATTTCTTGATATAAATTTATATATGTTTTCTTAGGGATCAATGGTTCATATAAATTTAAACAAAATAATAAATGCTGCAAAGCTATCCACATTTGATGTATTCCTTCAATGTTATCACCATATAAAACTATATCTTCATTAGCCTGTAAATGTTGGAGGCAATGCCAAATAGTATGAATGAAAACTTGTTCAGATGTCATATCATGGTTGAGTTTGAGTAAATTAGCTGTATAAAATTCTAACGGTTTGGGTTTACATAATGCGTAACCGATTGCTGCTTTACTTTTATTTCCAATAGTAAATGGTATGTCATTTAGTAAAAGCAAAGCAACTTTATATAAGATAATTTTTGAACCAGATTTAAGTTCTAATTCTATTTCACTAATTGATCTGCTATCAGTTGTAGTCTCTACTTTTCCTTGATCAAGTGCAACTTCAATCGTACTATTTTCTATAGTCAATAACCAAGTTATTCGTTTGAAATTTGTAATAAATATTGGTTTAATACTAGCAAAATTATCAGGTAAATAAGATAAAGCTGCGGCTGGAATTTTCTCATAATCTGGTGTATCACTAGTTATAAAAGTTTCCCATTCTTGACGAGTATGTAAACCACCAATTCCACTACCAGCAGTTTTTAAAGTTTGAACTTTTTTATCTCCAATATGACGAATTCTAAAACCAATTTTATTGCGTAATAAATCATGTTCTACAGTGTCAAAATAAATACTGTATAGTCGTTGTGAATCAGTTTGTTGCCGTAATAATGGATGTTGTTTTACTTTGTCAATATCCTTAGGATTTAATAATAGTTTTAGTTCAGTTTCAATCATTATATTAATATTGTTACTAAAAAATTAATGTAGCATAAAGATGTAATTGGTTCACTTATTCCTACAGTTCATAATTATCTATATTTTATAACTGTGAATCTTATAACCAGTTACCAATTAATAAAAATGGAGCCCAATATGCTGGATGCCGATATATTCTTTTTGCGGCTAAATTTCTTTGAGCATTTTGTAAGGCTTGAGCTTTGGATAGTTCTGGATTTTGTAATTGTTTATAAAAATCGGTGATAAGTTGTGAGGTAGCATTATCATCTACAAACCATAAACTAGCCAAAGCACTTCTAGCACCAGCTTTAATTGCTACTCCAGCTAATCCTAAAGCGGCTCTCTCATCTCCAACAGCAGTTTGACAAGCACTTAAAGTTAATAATTCAACTTGTTTTTTGCGTAAATCATTTAGTTTAAATAATTTTTCCAAACGATCCATCGTCAACTTATCATCATAAGTCAATAAAAAACTATATTTAGGGTTGCGATCAAATTGACCATGTGAAGAAATATGAACAATATCAAAAGGGGATTTTTTAAAAGCATCGTTAACTGATTGCAATAAAAATTTTTCGTCAACCAATTTAGTACTATTATTGAATAATTTATCGATATCACTAATTTCCTTAGTTACACTAGGTAATGATGTAAAATTTTGAACTGATTTAGATAGTCCATTAAGTAAAATTTTAATATTTTTTCTTGGCAGAGGTCTAGGGTCTGTTAAAGTTAAGCTAGGAGTAATTGCAAGTGCAAGATAATCAAATAAAAACTTATTGTCAACTTCATTGTATAAGGCTACAAAAGGAATAGTGCGTAAAGGACCATCAGGGATAATTACTAAAGTTTTAATATTATGTGCGGCAATTTCATGTTCGATAGGTTTAATTAGCCAATTATACAATTGTTTAGCTTGTTTTATAAAACGACCTTCAGTTACTCGTTGTAAATTTTTGCCAAACTCCAATACAACTTGCTTAATTTCTTTATAACCTATCGGTATAACAATTTGATTCAAATTACCAAAGGTAGTAAATAATAATTCAATTCGATCTGGCAATAAAATTGGATATAAAACTGCGGTATTTTCATCCAGATTTTCTAATTTTGTTATTTGAATCTTTACGGCCGATACACATTCATCTTGGAAATAATCTTGTAATTCAGCTTCTTTAAGTTGTTCAACAGCATCTCTAGCTTTAATTAAAAGTTGCTTTTTTTGGTCTGAATCAGGTGGTAATTGTTTAGCTTTTTTTAGTAAAACATCAGCAAGACTATAATAAATAGGCCGAATACGTTCATAAAATACCTCATTTACATTACGTTGCCCATTAGTTAATCTAGTTCGGATAGGTTTTAAATAATTAAAAGCACGTTGATAGGCAGATAATGATTTTTCTAAATTTTCTTGAGCTTTCCAAATATTACCTCGTTGCCATTCCCATAGATATAACAAATCTGGCATTTCTTGAGCAAAAAATATTGCCTCTCTAGTTAATTTCAAAGCTTCCGGGTAAAGTTTTCTTTGTTCATAAAGTTGCCCCAAAAAACCTTTGGCATATGAAGTCAAACGACTATCTTGTAATTGGGTAGCAAGTCGTAAAGCTTCGGTAAATATATCGTAAATATTTAACTTAGAATTAACAGCTTGAATTTGTACCTTAAAAACTAACTGACCTAAACTAAGTAAATTAAATGCTTTAGCATAATTGTCTGGTAGTTTATCTAATAAAGATAGAATTTTTTCTAAAACCATAACAGTATTTTCTGGTTGATCTTGTTTAATATATACCTGTGCTTGGTTACTTAAGGCCTGAATTTGTAACAAAATTTCATCGGAATGTTCAGCTATTTCAATTACTTCTTGATACATTGGTAATGCTTCAGAATAATATTGTTCAGCACTTAAAACATTACTCATATTATTCAATAGTGTAGCTAAAATTAATTTATTATCCAAAGTACGAGCTATAGATAAGTATTTTTCTAATTCTTCAAATGCCAAATCTGGTTGTTGCAAGGCTAATAATATATCGCCTAAATAACCATGAGCTAATACTTCCTGTTCTGGTTTACTGTCTGTTACAGATATAGCTTGTTGGATAGCATTCAATGCAGAATTATAATCACCTAACGCTTGGTAGGCATTACTAAGTTGCAGTAAAGTATTAAATTGTGGAGTATTCTGCAAAGATGTTTCCCAAACTTCAATTGCTTGAGTAAATTTTCCTTGTTGATAAAAATCATTGCCTTGCAAATCTTCATTAGCGTTCACTATATTAGCAAACACGCTAATTAATAATATGTAAAAAATTTTCATAATATAACCTCTTGAAGATGGTTGTCTTTTTATAATTAATTTAAAGTACTAGTAAATCTATTTTACAAACTTTTTGCATAACCTGAACAATCTTATCATAATCACTCAATAAATTTTAATTTCTTATCTTTATTATTTAAGTTAAATTATTAATTATATTAATTATTTAAATTATGAATAAAATTATAACCAAAATAACATCACCAATAAAAGATATATTATTAAATGTAAAAATGATAGAATTATAGAGAAGGAAAAACCTCATTGCCAAGCATTTCTTAAAATTAGAGTAAAAAAATGAAAGAATTTAGCCGTACTCAACGAATTAGTGAGCAAATTCAACGGGAATTAGCTTCCATTATTCATAAAGAAATCAATACTAAAACTTTTGGTATGATTACAATTTCTGGAGTAGATGTATCGCCAGATTTAAAACAAGCCAAGATTTATGTAACCGTCCTTGCAGGTGATGAAAAAACTACTGTTAAATATTTAAATAATGAAATGAAAGGTAGGTTACGGCACGGTTTATCCCAACGTTTAACAACTAGAACTACTCCTCAATTATATTTTATTCATGATGGTTCAATTGAATATGGAACCCGATTATCAGCATTAATAGAATCTGTCAAACCTGAAGAAGAAAAATAGTATATCAACGTTTAATTTAAAATTATTGTTAAATATCAATGGTAAAAAGAAATATAAATGGAATTCTACTGTTTAATAAGCCAGTAAATGTCAGTTCTAATGCAGCCTTACAAAGAGTTAAACGTTTGTTTCAAGCTAATAAAGCAGGTCACACTGGAAGTTTAGATCAACTTGCTAGTGGATTATTACCCATTTGTTTGGGTGAAGCCACTAAACTATCTAATTTTTTGTTAATGGCAGATAAATATTATGAAACTACTTTAACTTTAGGTTTTACTACATTAACTGGGGACGCTGAAGGCGAGATTTTACAAACTCGCTCAACTGATAATATTAGTCGAGAACAAATAGATAAAGTTGTCCAATCTTTTATCGGTTCTAATAAGCAGGTTCCTCCAATGTATTCAGCTATTAAACATCAAGGTCAGCCTTTATATAAATTAGCTCGGCAGGGTAAAACTATAGAACGAAAAGCCCGTACTATTAATATTTATGATATTGAAGTTCAAAGTTTTATTGATAATTATTTAGCTATAAAAGTACATTGTTCTAAAGGTACTTATATTCGTACTTTAGCAGAAGATATAGGTGAGGCTTTAGGTTGTGGAGCTTTTGTCAGTCGGTTACATCGGATTAGAGTAGGGGATTATCAGAATATGATAGATTTTGCTACTTTAGAACAACAAGCTGATTTAGAGGCTTTGGATAAGTTACTAATTCCTATGGAAACAGCAATTTATCATTGGCCTAAGGTAAACTTATCCGTAGAACTTACCTATTATATTCAACAAGGTCAAGCAGTTCAAGTTCCTCAAGCTCCAACTGATGGTTGGGTACAATTATTTAATGAAGAACTATTTCTGGGGATTGGCCGAATATTAGAAGATGGCAGAGTTACGCCTAAACGTCTGATAAATTATTAACTATATCATCCAGATCAAGACTGCTCCTAATCCTAATCGATATAACACAAATGGGAGCATACCAATATGATTTAATAAGTTGATAAAAGTTTTAATACATAAATAAGCACTGATAGCTGAAAATACTACTGCTAACAATAAAGTTGTCCAATCAACAGCAATATTTTGATTTATCAAGGTAACTGTTTCGCTAGCACCAGCTAAAATAATTACCGGAATTGCTAATAAGAATGAAAATCTAGCGGCAGCCTGTCGGTTTAAACCTAAAAATAAGGCAGCCGTTATAGTTATACCAGAACGAGAAGTGCCTGGGATAAGAGCTATTGCTTGAGCTATACCAATTAATAATACATCTCGCCAAGTTAAGTGGAATTCATCTCGGTTTTTAGTACCACTCACGTCAGATTCCCATAATAATAGGCCAAATAAAATTGTGCTACTAGCAATTAACATAGGTGAACGTAGTTGATCTTCCCAACCAGCGATAGATATAATTAAACCAGCTAATCCAACTGGAATAGTAGCAAATCCTATAGCCCATACTAGACGGCTTTCTAAGGTTAACTGTTTAGTTTTGCAGGATAATATCCAACTAGCTAGTAATGGTTTTAAATCATGCCGAAAATATAATAATACTGCTAATAAAGAGCCTACATGTACAGCAATGTCAAATGCCAAACCTTGATCTTGCCAACCTGTTAGTTTAGGAAATAAAATTAAGTGGCCAGAACTAGAAATAGGTAAAAATTCGGTTAATCCTTGCATAACAGCAAGAATTATAATATGTAAAATGTCCAAGGTAAGTTAAGCTTAGTTAAATGTTGAATTTATAAAGATTTGTCATATTAATATATCATAATATTATTAACTGACTGATAGATCTTAGTCAGCCCAGTTTACTATTAATCTAGTTAAACTTTATACTCTTCCATTTCATGAAAATTCAAATAGCGATAAATCTCATCGGCATCTGGGGTTATCGCTTCAAAACATTGCATATACTCACTGACTGTTGGTATTTTACCAAGTTTTGCCCCAACTGCTGCTAATTCTGCCGAGGCTAAATAAACTTTAGCTCCCTTGCCTAAACGATTAGGAAAATTGCGAGTAGAAGTAGAAATAACGGTAGCATTTTCTTTAACACGAGCTTGATTACCCATACACAAAGAACAACCAGGCATTTCAGTTCTAGCTCCAGATTTACCAAAGATTGAATACACTCCTTCTTGAACTAATTGCTTTTCATCCATACGGGTTGGGGGAGCTATCCATAATCGTACTGGGACTTCCTCTGTTAATATCTTGCTAACAGCTCGATAATGGCCAATATTGGTCATACAAGAGCCAATAAAAACTTCATCAATTTTCTCTGCTGCAATTTGGGATAGAGACTTAATATCATCTGGATCATTAGGACATGCTAATAATGGCTCTTTAATTTCATTTAAATCAATTTCAATTATTTTAGCATATTCTGCATCAGTATCTGCTTCTAATAAAACTGGATTAGCCAACCAAGCTTCCATTGCTACAATTCGTCGTGCTATAGTGTCTTTATCATTATAATTATTGGCTATCATCCAACGCAATAAAGTAATATTGGAAGTTAAATATTCAATGATTGGTTCTTTATCCAATTTAACCGTACAGCCATT
>DRQV01000236.1 GCA_011371325.1 Thioploca sp. | reverse complement strand
AGAACAAATAGAAGTACCGATAGCAATTGTGGATTATTTAATGCCTGGTATGAAGGGGGATGAGGTTATGCGACAATTGCATATTAAATCTCCGGCTACTTTAACTATTTTATTATCAGGCCATGTTGGTAATGAAGAAATGAAATATACCATCAATAGGGGTAATTTACATCGATACATCGCTAAACCTTGGGACAGAGAGCAATTATTTTTAATAATTAATGAAGCAATTGAATTGTTTAGCAATGATAAATTAATTCAGAAACATCAAATTGAAATTGAAATGTTGAATGCGTCATTAGAACAAAAAGTAATTGCAAGAACTAAAGAATTGGAAGCAAAAAACCAACAATTAAGTCATGAAATAGCTGAACGTAAATTAATAGAGTCAGAACTACAACAATCCAAAGAAATAGCGGAATCTGCAAATTATGCCAAAAGTGAATTTGTAGCTAATATGAGTCATGAAATTCGTACGCCGATGAATGCTATTATCGGTTTAACCAGATTAGCTTTAAAAACAGAACTAGATTCCAAACAACGAGATTATTTATTAAAAATAAAATCTTCTTCTCAAAATTTACTCGATATTATCAATGATATACTGGACTTTTCTAAATTTGAAGCTGGTAAATTAGAATTAGAAACAGTGTCTTTTTCTCTCCATACTATATTGCAGGAAATTTCTGATTTATTAAGTACTAAAATTGAAAGTAAAAATTTAGAATTTTTTTTACAATTAGATGAAAAAGTACCAAATTATATAGTTGGTGATTCTCTAAGATTGAAGCAAATTTTAATTAACCTAATTAATAATGCAGTCAAATTTACTAACGAAGGAGTTATTACTCTAAGCATTAAATTGATCCAAACCGAACAAGAACGAATTAAATTACATTTTATAATCCAAGATACCGGGATTGGTATTCCTGCTAAAACTATTCCAGTTTTGTTTGATGCTTTTACTCAAGCTAATGGTTCTACTACTCGTGAATTTGGTGGAACTGGTTTAGGATTAACGATTTGTAAACAGCTTACAAAAATGATGCAAGGCGATATATGGGTAAATTCTGTATTAAATAAAGGTAGTACTTTCAATTTCACTGCCTGGTTCAATATACAAACTGAATCAACTGATTTTTCTAATAATACTGTTACTACCCCAATTCAGAATCTAAATGGTATTCAAATTTTATTGGTAGAAGATAATTTAATCAATCAGCAAATTATTCAAGAAATTATAGAATCAGAGGGAATATTTGTTAGTATTGCAAATAATGGTAAAGAAGCTGTGAAAATGGTTAAAAATAATAATTTTGATGCTATATTAATGGATATTCAAATGCCAGAAATGGATGGTTATGAGGCTACTAAATTAATTAGAGAATCTTATACTAAAATCCCTATTATTGCTATGACTGCTAATGCTATGAGGGGTGATCGGGAAAAATGTCTAGCTGCTGGTATGAATGATTATATCAGTAAACCTATCGATGATAATTTATTATTTACTGTTTTAGAAAAATGGGTAGCTGGAACAGTTACTAAAAATTATACTACTGTTACAAATGATGTAAATATAGATACTAATAAATTGATGGGAATTAATACTACAGCTGGTTTAAAAAGGTTATGTGGTAATCAACAACTTTATCAGCGGCTGTTACGAGATTTTTATAATGATTTTCAAGATATTACAAAAGAAATTAATAATGCTATTCAACAAAATAAACTTGAAAAAGCTATATATTTAGTGCATACTGTCGGTGGTGCAGCAGGTAACTTAGGAATTGAAAATATATATAGAACCGCAAAAAATATGGAGTTAATGCTTAGGTCAGAACAAAAAATTACTCCAGAATTACTAACTCAATTTTCTGACAATATAATAGCAACTATGCAAGTTTTAGCGGATATAAATATAGATCATCTTAAATTTACTAAAACAAATACCGATATTTTATTAAAATTATTAGCTAAATTAACCACTTTATTAAAAAATGGTAATTTTCAAGCTACTGATTTACTTCCTGATATTCAACATAATTTAGGCAAGGACTTACAAAGTTTTTATTATGATTTAGAGAAACAAGTTAATAATTTTGAATTTGCTACTGCTCAAGAAACTATAACTAAGCTCACTGACGTACTAAATACAAGTATAATATGATAAAACACAGAATTTTAATTGTTGATGATGAACCAGTTAATCTTAAAACTTTAGGAAATATTTTAAAAGTTAATTATGAAGTACTTGTTGCTAAAAATGGTAAAACAGCATTAAATATGGCTATTACTAACCCAATTCCAGATTTAATTTTGCTAGATATTGTAATGCCAGTTATAGATGGTTATGAGGTATGTAGACAATTAAAACAAAATTCAGTTACTAAATATATTCCAGTTATTTTCGTGTCAGCCATGGATAGTGAAATGGATGAAGCTAAAGGATTAGAACTTGGGGCTGTTGATTATATATCTAAACCTATCAGTCCATCAATTGTATCAGCTAGAGTAAAAACTCAATTAAAATTGATGTCTGCTTATAAAAAATTAACTAAAGCTTACGATGAATTAGAACAAAAAAATATTGATTTGGAAGAAATGGCAGTATTACGAGAAAATGTTGGGCATATAACTCGCCATGACCTTAAAAATCCACTTAATGGTATTATCAGTGCAACTTCATTATTGATAGATGAATTGGATGATGGATTACATAAAAATATTTTGAAAAATATTGAAATTGCTGGTTATCAAATGTTAGATATGATTAATAGTTCGCTTGATCTATACAAAATGGAAATTGGAACTTATAGTTATAGTCCAGATCGAGTTAATATCATAGAAATTTTTAATAAAATTATCTCTGAGACCAAGGTTCATATGAACACTGTAAATATAACCACGGAGATTTTAATAAATGGCAAAACTATAACCACAGGAGGTAGTTTTTTTATTCAAGGTGAATATTTGCTATGTTATTCCATGTTGGCTAACTTGTTCAAAAATGCTTTAGAAGCCTCACCAAGTAATTCTATTATTAAAATTTTTCTGGATAATGAAGAAGAGGCAATTATTAAAATCAGTAACCAGGGAACTGTTCCGGCAGCAATTCGCAATAATTTTTTCGATAAATTTGTAACCATGGGTAAAAGCAGTGGTACTGGCTTAGGAACTTATTCTGCTAAATTAATGGCTGAAACTCAAAAAGGTAGTCTCCATCTTGATATTTCAGATGAAACAAACACCACTATCTTAACTGTTAGGTTACCAAATATGTAATAGTTTTGTATAAATCTATTTATATTTTCCAACAATACGAACTTCTGAAATTAAACTGATTTGAAACATTTTTAGTATTGAAGATTGTATATCTAGTATTAAACTTTCAATGTCATTAGCTGTAGCAGAATCAGTACTAATAATAAAATTGGTATGTTTTTCTGATACATAAGCACCGCCTCTATGATAACCTTTCCAACCCGCTTGTTCTATCAAACGAGCTGCATAATTACCAGGTGGATTCCGAAATACCGAACCACAACTAGGCAAACCAATTGGCTGACTAGCATTGCGTTGTTTTAATAACGCTTGAATTTTTTCCAAGCCATTTTTATTAGGATTAGTAGATAGTTGCAAGGTAGCAGTAATAAACCATTCATTATTCAATCCTTTAACATCACGATAACCAATTTCATAATCTGTAACTTGTCGTCGATGACGTTGGCCGTATTGATCTAAAGTTTCTACTCCTCTGACTGCCGACCAAGTATCACCTCCCCAAGCTCCAGCATTCATAGCTAATGCTCCTCCCAAAGTGCCTGGAATTCCAGCTAAAAATTCAATTCCAGTTAAATTAGCTTTAGCAGCAAATCGAGCTAATCTAGCACAGCTTACCCCAGCTTCTGCATAGATACAATTCTTATCTAATAATTTTATTTCATTTAATAAACCAGAAGTTAATATTACTACGCCTTTAATACCACCATCTCGTATCAATAGGTTACTACCTAAACCTAACCAAAAAACTGGAATATCTGCTGGTAACTGTTGTATAAATTGAATTAAATCTTCCATATCTGCTGGTTCATAAAACCATTGTGCAGGCCCACCAACTCTCCATGAAGTATGCTTAGACAAAGGTTCATTATGACGTAAGATACCTCGCAATCCAACCGGGTTAAATGGATTAGCAAATATTTTATTTATCTTAGGTATATGTTTAATCTTATTTTGCGGTAATGATTCCATCAGTTTTATCCTGAGAATTATTTAATTAAGAAAATTTCCCCGTTACTAGAAATTTTTTAAATTCTACAGTAAAAGTTGAGCCTTTGTTTAACTCGCTATCACACCAGATTTTAGCATTCATTGCTTCAACTAATTTTTTAACAATAAATAAGCCTAAACCAGTAGAATGTTCTCCACCAGTTGGTTTGGCAGTAAGTCGGTTAAATTTACCAAATAATTTCTTTTGATCTTCTGCACTTATACCTTGACCTTCATCTTTGACTTCACAATGAATTTTTTCTGGATTTTCAATTAAATTAATATAAATATTTTTGCCTAAAGGCGAATATTTAATTGCATTGGAAATTATATTATCTAATATCTGGACAACTATATTTACATCAACATAGGTATGAAAATCATTTCCAGTCTGATTAAAATATAAATTAATATTTTTTTCTTTAGCTTTTTTAGTATAATATGCAGTTGTATTTTTAATAACTGGCAAAATATCCACATTTGCTAAATCTAATCTAATTTTACCAGATTCAATTTGATTTACATCTAATAATTTAGTTATTAAATTAAACATATTGGTTGAAGATTTTTTAATTAGACTGGAAATCTGAACAAGTTCTTCTTTTGGTATTTCAGCATAATGCTCTTCAATTTCTTCTGCGTAGCCAATAATTGCCGAAAGCGGATTTTTTAAATCATGGGCAGCAATACCTAAAAACTCATTTTTTTCTTGATTAAGTGAAATTAACGATTCATTTTTTTCATATAACTCATGAGTGCGTTCATCAAGTTTATATACAACCAAAGCATTATCCAATAATACTGAAATTTGATCAGCCATATTACTAAAGAAAGGTAAATCTTCAACCGGAAAATTAGATAAACTGCCAAGAATTACTACTCCTAATGGTGAATCCTTGGCATATAGTGGAAGGATTAATATTTCTTGACAAAATATTTCGCCTAATCCAGTTTGAATTTTAAGTTTAACATCCCCAGAAGCCATACGATAATGTTTGATTTTGCGTTCTTTAAGAGCTTGATTTGGAAGGCTTGTCAATAGTTGAATATCTTTCAATGCAACATCATCAATACCGTGAAAAACTGAAGCTTCAAGTAGCTTGGTTTTTTTATCATAACAGTAAACAGCACCGACCAAACTGTTACTTAGCTCAACAATTCGACTTATTGCTTTTTGTAATAATTCTTTGGGTCTTAAATATGTAATCAATAAAGAAGTTAATTCATGATATTTTTCAATCCGTTTCAATCGTTCTAATGTCACTTCAGATTGAGTTATTTGTTGTTTTAATACTGCATAAGAATCATTAAGTTGTGCTTCAATTTGTAAACGTTCTTCAATTTCTTTACTTAATTTTTTATGTGATCGATTTAATTTATAGTTTATTTGTAAAATATAATGCAATGCCATTATTAGAAGTAAGAAGATTACAAAAAATGCCAAAATTATTGACCGATACTGATAAATTAGCTT
>DRQV01000235.1 GCA_011371325.1 Thioploca sp. | reverse complement strand
GCAATCAGGGGACGGTATCGTTCTTTATACAGATGGAATTACTGAGACAATGAATATTATTTATCTGTAGTTGTTAGCAAAAATTGGCATAAAACAGCCACGGAAATTCAACAATCTGTTATTGAAGATATACGAAAATTTATTGGTGCTCGAAAAATTTATAATGATATTACCTTGTTAGTCTTGAAATATAAGGATAGATAATGAAACAATATTTTGGCACTGACGGCATACGTGGTACTGTTGGCATTCCTCCAATTACCCCAGATTTTATCCTTAAATTAGGTTGGGCTACTGGACGTGTTTTAGCTAATGGACACAATAAGATTTTAATTGGTAAAGATACTCGTATTTCTGGATATATGTTTGAGTCAGCATTACAGGCCGGTTTATCAGCAGCAGGTATGGATATACGTTTATTAGGGCCTATGCCAACTCCGGCTATTGCTTATTTGACCAGAACTTTCCATGCGGTTGCAGGAATTGTTATCAGTGCCTCTCACAATCCATTTCAAGATAATGGAATTAAATTTTTTTCAGGTAATGGCACTAAACTACCGGATGAAATTGAGTTAGCTATTGAAGCTGAAATGGCAAAAGAAATGCAAACAGTTGCTTCAGATCGGTTGGGCAAAGCTGAACGGATTGATGATGCGGCTGGTCGTTATATTGAATTTTGTAAAAGTACGATTCCATTTGATGCAAATCTTAAAGGTTTAAAGATCGTAATAGACTGTGCTAATGGTGCTACTTATCACGTTGCTCCAAATGTATTTCGTGAGCTAGGAGCTAACGTTGAAGTTATAGGAGCTCAACCAAATGGTTTAAATATTAACACCGGTTATGGTGCTACTCAACCACAGGCCTTACAAACCGCAGTTTTATATCAAAATGCTGATTTAGGTATTGCACTGGATGGCGATGGAGACCGAGTATTAATGGTTGATGCTAAAGGTGAAATAGTTGATGGTGATGAACTGTTATTTATTATTGCCAAAGATCGTCAGCAAAATAATCAATTACAAGGAGCTGTTGTTGGTACTGTAATGAGCAATTTTGGTTTGGAACAAGCTTTTAAAAAACAAGGGATTGCTTTTGAACGAGCTGCTGTTGGAGATAGACATGTAATAAAAATATTGCAACAACAAGGTGGCAATCTAGGTGGTGAGGCATCAGGACATATCGTTTGTTTGGATCGTACTACTACTGGAGATGGTATTATAACAGCCTTACAAGTATTGGAGGTTATCGTTAAAACGGGTTTACCATTACATGTACTGAAATCAGGAATCAAAAAATATCCTCAAGTAATGATTAATGTACCAATTGATTCACAGATAGATGTAATTTCTCAACAATCAGTACAAACAGCAGTGATGGGAGCTGAACAACAATTACAAGAAAATGGGCGAATATTACTACGTCCTTCTGGAACTGAACCATTGATTAGAGTTATGGTAGAAGGTATAAATAAACAACAAGTAGAAACGATAGCTCATCAATTAGCAGAAGCAGTAAAACAAGCAGTGCATGGTTAACATATTAATTCACTTTATAAAAATTTAGTCTAAGCTTAATGCTAAAATTTTACTAATTATCATTAATGGCAATTTCATGTTTAAACGTTTACGTGGTTTTTTTTCAAATGACCTTTCTATTGATTTAGGTACAGCTAATACGCTTATTTATGTTCGAGGACAAGGGATTGTTCTGGATGAACCTTCTGTAGTCGCTCTGCGTCAGAGTGATCCAAATGGTGGTGGTTCTAAGACTATTGCAGCTGTTGGTGCAGAAGCTAAAAGAATGTTAGGGCGTACTCCAGGTCATATTACTGCAATAAGACCTATGAAAGAAGGAGTAATTGCGGATTTTACGATTACCGAAAAAATGCTGCAATATTTTATTCATAAAGTTCATGATGGAAGAGTTTGGTATCCTTCTCCATCTCCTAGAGTATTAATATGCGTCCCATGTGGCTCTACTCAAGTTGAACGACGGGCAATTCGGGAATCAGCAGCTGGAGCTGGAGCTAGAGAAGTCTATTTAATCGAAGAACCAATGGCAGCAGCAATAGGAGCTGGAATGCCAGTTAGTGAGCCTACTGGATCAATGGTACTTGATGTTGGTGGTGGAACTACTGAAGTGGGAATTTTATCTTTGAATGGTATTGTGTATTCAGAATCTATTCGTACTGGTGGAGACCGTTTTGATGAGGCCATTATAAGTTATATTCGTAGACATTATGGTACTTTAATAGGTGAAGCAACTGCTGAACGAGTTAAACATGAAATTGGTTCAGCTTATGCTGGAAAAGAATTATTTGAAACTCATGTTAGAGGACGGAATTTAGCAGAAGGTATTCCACGTAGTTTAAAAATAAATAGTAAAGAAGTATTAGAAGCATTACAAGAGCCATTGGCTAGTATTATTAGTACAGTTAAAAGTGCTTTAGAACGAATTCCACCAGAGCTTGGTTCTGATGTTGCTGAAAAAGGCATTGTATTAACTGGTGGTGGAGCATTATTATCTGAATTTGATCGGTTATTGATGGAAGAAACTGGATTACCAGTGATTATTGCTGATGATCCATTAACATGTGTGGCCCGTGGTGGCGGTAAAGCCTTAGAAATGATAGAGGAACATGGTCCTGGAGTATTTGCACTAGAAACTAATTAATGACACCTTCAGTTATAAATAGCCGATCTTTAGCATTAAAAATGATAATATTTGTATTATTATCAATTACTTTAATGGTGGTAGATGTTCGCTTCAATTATCTAACTACAGTACGCACTTATTTACTGGGAGTGGTATATCCGCTCCAATATTTGGTTGATATGCCAATTAAAATTGGTCAATGGTTATCGAAAAGTGTCAGCAATAGGAATCAATTATTAAATGAAAATGCAAAATTACGTACAGAAAATTTGCAGTTACAAGTTGCATTGCAGAAATTTGAACATTTAAAAAATGAAAACAAGAGGTTACGTTATTTATTAGATTCTTCTAAGGAAGTTGGAGAACGAGTTCAAGTCGCCGAAGTATTAGCTGTTGATTTGGAACGATCTAAACGTAACATATTGATTAATAAAGGTAAAAATAATAATGTGTTTATCAATCAGCCAGTGATAGATGCTAAAGGAGTGATGGGGCAAATAACTCAAATTGGATTATTTTCCAGTGTAGTGATGTTAATTACTGATCCAGAACATGAGTTACCAGTACAGGTGGTAAGAACTGGATTACGAACCATTGCTAAAGGCATGGGAACTTTAAATCGATTATCATTATTATATTTATCTAACACCGGATTGAACACAGGGATTAAAGTAGGTGATTTAATCGTTACATCTGGTATAGGTCAAAAATTTCCTAAAGGATACCCGGTAGGTACAGTTATAGAGGTAACTCCAGATATAGGTAAACCTTATGCACAAGTTCATGCCCTACCAAGAGCAATTTTAGAACGTAACCGTGAGGTTTTATTAGTATGGAAAAAATGATACGCCTTATTCACTGGATTTCTGAACAATGAATTTAGTATTACGTCCTCATGGTACTTGGGTTATTGTATTAAGTTTCATTTTTAGTTTTATGTTAAGCATAATGCCATTGCCAATTTGGATCAGTGCGTGGCGACCTGACTGGGTAGCGATGGTGTTAATATATTGGTGTATAGCTATTCCTCATCGAACTGGAGTTGCGACTGGTTGGTCGGTTGGAATTATCCATGATGTATTAAACAATACCCTATTAGGTCAACATGCGTTGAGCCTATGTATAATTGCCTACATCAGTGTCAAATTGCATCTACGCATTCGTTTATTCCCAAGATTACAACAAGCAATTAGCATTGCTGGATTAATAATAATTAATCAGACATTAAGTATATGGATATATAACATTTTTACTAATTTTCAAATAGATTGGTCAGTCATATTTTCCGCTATTAGCAGTATGATATTATGGCCTTGGTTATTTGTAATTTTGCGTGATATGCGACGTAGCTACAGAGTTTTTTAAGATATGCCAGTTTATATTCTGAAAGATTCTGCTCGGGAAAATAAAATTTTCTATAATCGGGTAGTGATTGCTTGGTTATTAATGTTGTTAGGTTTATTTATAATAGTGGCACGTTTAATTTTTTTACAAGTGGTTGAATATGAACATTATGATACTTTATCTGAAAAAAATCGGATTAAAATTCTACCATTGCCTCCAACCAGAGGATTAATCTATGATCGTAATGGAGTATTGCTTGCAGATAATAAAGTCTCTTATAGTTTAGAAATTATTCCAGAAAAAGTCAAAGACCTTGATTTTACTTTGGCAGAATTAAGTAAAATTATCACTATAGAACAAGAAGATATTGACCGTTTTAAAAAACAATTACACAAATTTCACAGTTCAAAAGGAGTTCCACTACGTTATCGATTGACTGAAGAAGAAATGGCACGTTTCTCAGTACAAAGCCATCGGTTTCCAAATATTAACATTACTGGCAATCTAAGTCGTTATTATCCACTTGGAGCTACTGGAGTTCATGCTATTGGTTATGTTGGCAGAATTAATAAAAAAGAACTAAAAACTATTGATAAATCCGATTATTTAGGTAGTAATTATATCGGTAAAATAGGCATAGAAAAATACTATGAAAAAGAGTTACACGGTACTACTGGATTTCAACATGCAGAAACTAACGTACAAGGTCGTGTAGTCCGTATTCTAGAACGTAGTCCTCCAATACCAGGTAAAAATCTTTATCTTAATATAGATATTACCTTGCAAAAATATGCTGAAAGTTTGGTTGCTAAAGAGAGAGCTGCAATAGTTGCGATTGAACCAGCCAGTGGTGGAGTTTTAGCCTTAGTAAGCATGCCTTATTATGACCCTAATTTATTTGTAAATGGAATTGATTTTAAAACCTATAATGGCTTACGTGATTCTCCGCATCGACCACTTATCAACCGAGCAATTCGTGGACAATATCCGCCGGGTTCTACTATCAAAGCTTTTGTTGGATTAGCTGGTTTAGAATATGGGATTAGAAGTCAACATAGTCGTACTTGGTGTCGAGGTTGGTTTAGCCTAAAAGGGCAGAAACATCGTTATCGTGACTGGAAAAAAGTTGGTCATGGCAGTGTAAACTTTTATCAAGCTTTAGAACAATCTTGTGATGTATATTTTTATTCATTAGCTCATGACCTTGGTATAGAACGTTTACATAAATTCATGACCCGTTTTAGTTTTGGTAAACGAACTGGGATAGATATAACTGGTGAAGTAAGTGGCTTGATGCCATCGAAAGAATGGAAACGTCGAGCATTAGGCAAGCTTTGGTATCCAGGCGAAACTATTATTGCTGGGATTGGTCAAGGTTTTATGTTGGCTACTCCATTACAACTTGCTGTTGCCACTGCCACTTTAAGTAATCGTGGTCAATTTAAACAGCCAAGAGTAGTATTTGCAATGGATGATGCTAAATTTAATGAAATGAATGTAGTACCACCAACTAATAAGACAACTATAACTCTTAAAAATAATGCTTATTGGGATATTGCAATTAGTGGCATGAAAGCAGTAGTTCATGGTCGTAGAGGAACAGCTCGTAAAATTGGTAAAAAGTCCAGTTATCGCTTTGCTGGTAAAACTGGTACCGCTCAAGTAATAAAGATTAAACAATCTAAAACTTATAATGCAAAAAAATTAGCTAAAAAATTTCATGACCATGCTTTATTTATAGCCTTTGCTCCATTGAAAAATCCTCGTATAGCTATAGCTGTAATTGTAGAAAATGGTGGTGGTGGTAGTAAAACAGCAGCTCCAATTGCTAAAAAAATTCTAGATTACTATCTACTGCAAGATTCTGAAAAATAATTATCATATTAACAACTATATGTTTTAAAAAAAATTTATGTTAGCTATTGAATTTAAAAATGTTTGTAAATATTTTAATTATAAACAAGTACTTAATAATATTAATTTAAAAATATTTTCAGGTGAGTTTTTTAGTTTAGTGGGAGTTAATGGAGCTGGCAAAACTACAATGTTAAAAAGTTTGTTAGATTTATGCGAAATAGAACAAGGAAATATTAATTTATTTACCGTGAAACATACTGATCATAATTCTCGTTCTAAATTAGCTTTTTTACCAGAACAATTTATACCTCCTTATTATTTAACTGGCCAAAGGTATTTAATCTATATGGCTGAATTATATAATTATAAATATAATTCTGAGCAGGTTCAGATAATCTGTGAATTATTAGATTTATCCATTTCAGTTCTTAAACGACCAGTACGTGATTATTCCAAAGGTATGGCTCAAAAGCTTGGTTTAACAGCATGTTTATTAGCTAATAAACAACTATTAGTTTTAGATGAACCAATGGCTGGTTTAGACCCTAAAGCTCGTGCTTATCTTAAAAAATGTTTATTAGACCTGAAAATTAAAGGCACTACTATGTTTTTTAGCACTCATTTATTGGCAGATGTTGAATCATTATGTGACCGCATGGCTATTTTGCATGAAGGTAAATTACAATTTGTTGGTACTCCAACTGAATGCTGCACTATATTTTCTGCTTCCAATCTTGAACAAGCTTATTTAAATTGTATTGAAAACTCTAACCGAATGGCTTAATTGGCAAAACTCACTGCATCCTAGCAAAATAGAATTAGGCTTAAATCGAGTTCGCATAGTTGCTGAACGTTTAAATTTACTAACTCCAAATTTTCCTATAGTTACTGTTGCTGGAACTAATGGGAAAGGTTCTAGTGTCACCATGCTTGATGCTATGCTAACCGCTAATAATATGCGAGTTGGCCGTTATACTTCTCCCCATTTATTACATTATAATGAACGAATCTGGATTGCAGGAACTGAAGCTAGTGATACTCAAATATGTCAAGCTTTCACTACCATTGAAGCAGTTAGAACCGAAATTTTGTTAACTTTTTTTGAGTTTGCTACTTTAGCAGCTATGATATTATTTCAAAAAAATAAAGTTGATATTGCAGTACTTGAAGTAGGATTAGGAGGCAGATTAGATGCTGTTAACATTTTTGATGCTGATATAGCTTTAATAACAACTATAGATATAGATCATAGTGATTGGTTAGGCGATAATAGAGAAACTATTGGTTTGGAGAAAGCCGGAATCCTTAGATATAAAAAAACAGCAGTTTGTAGTGATCCAAACCCTCCTCAAAGTATAATTCAATATGCTAAACAACTTACTACAAAATTATATTGCATACAAAGAGATTTTACTTATCAGAAGACAAAAAATGGCTGGACTTGGCAAACTGATAATGATCCTATTATAGACTTACCAAAACCTAATTTGCGTGGTGACTT
>DRQV01000234.1 GCA_011371325.1 Thioploca sp. | reverse complement strand
TTACCCATTAACGATGACACTCGTGCTCCAGATTGAACCATTCCTTCAAGAGTTATTTTATTACCCTTTTGAACCATACTAGTAAAATAAACTCCATTCGGTATTTGTTTAACTAATTCATCAAACAGATGCACGATTTGTGGTCGATTTTCTTCCAATTCTTGAATAACATTCATGCGTTCTATCAAACGTTGTTTCTTTTCATCTAAAGTTTTAATTTCTTTAATCTTTGCTTCAGCTATTTTAATTTGTTTTCTTAAATAATCATTGCGTAATTGTTGATAGTTAATTTCACCTTGAAAATAAAGATGTATTCCTAATATTACCAAGCCAGTCAAAAATAAAGATATACCAGTGATAACTCCAAAACGAATTTCACGTTCTTTTTTAAGTGTATCGCGCCAAGGCAGTAGATTAATACGTGGAGGCATAATTTAATACTCATCAAAAGTTCGCAAGGCAAGGCCACAGGCAACCATTAAAGAAGGAGCATCATCAGCTAAAGCCTTTTTACTTACTCGTGAAGCAACTGACATCGAGGCCAATGGATTAGCAATAGATACGTGACCACCTACTTTAGTTTCAACTTGTTCAACAATGTTTGGGATAGAAGCACATCCACCAGAAATTAAAATGTGGGATAATTTTCCATAAGTCGATTGCGAGTAGTAGGACTGTACCATTATACTAATTTGTTGAGCCATTTCATCTCTAAAAGATTCTAATACATCAGTTTCATATGACTCTGGAAGACCACCGTCACGAGTTCCTAAATGAGCTTCTTCGTAAGTTAATTCGTAAATGGATTGAATTTGCTCAATAAGTTGCTTACCACCAAACATTTCTTCGTGGGAATATATAATATTTTGATTATCGCCCAACACGTTCATTATGGTTGTAGTCGCCCCTACTTCAATTAATGCAATTGTCTCACCTTCATTAATATCTGGATCATTTTCTGCTATCATTACAAATGCCCTTTCCAGAGCATATCTTTCTATATCAATAACTTTAGCAGTTAATTTAGCCATTTCTAAAACTGTTGTATGTGCCTCTAAAGTTTCACTTCTACAAGCAGCTAATAATACATCAACTCGATCCGGTTCTCTTTCGTTCGGCCCTATCACTTGAAAATCGAGTTCAATATCTTCAATGTCTTGACCCAAATGTGTAGCTGGGTCTTCTTCAATTAATTCCTTCATATCTGAATCGGGAATTTTATCCATGGTTATTTCTTTAGTAATAACTTCAGGACCAGCCACTGCAATAGCAGCAAACTGTGATTTAGGTTTTGCACGTTTTACCACAGCAGAAATAGCATTACCAACCGTTTCTATTGCATCAGGATCTATTTTTTTATCTTCTATAACTTTGTCTGGCAATAGTTCTATGCCATAACTTTCGACTTTATAGCCTTTACCAGCCTTACTTAGCTCAAGCAATTTAATGGCAGTAGTACTAATATCAATTCCTACTAAAGGGTCTGGTTTTAAGCTTAATAAACTCATAATATATTTTATGGTAGTAATTAATATTAATTAAGAATTATCTTAAATATTTTTAATACTATTAAAATTTTCAGTTAGATAGAAAGAATACTTAATATTATACATTAAACACCGTAAATAACTATATGTCAAGATTAATATTAAACATTTTTTAGAGATTAATCATTCTGGTTTATCAAACATTGTTTAAAAACTAAAATAATCTAATTATTGTCTGTACCAAGAAAATTTATAATCAATATTTTATAACAAAGATTATTTAAATCTATAGTAATATGGTAACATGCTTAAATATTATTCTCATAAATTTAACCAAATATGGCATATCAATTAAAATTTTTTAAAATATTTTTATAAAATTGCTTAAAATAATAATTCTAATTAAAACTTTATGCATATGAATATTAGAGACAAATTTTATTTAGTTTTACGCACTACATTGCTAATGGGGTTGTTAAGCATATTGATAGCAATAACCGCTGTAGCAGCTGTCAAATGGTATTTTATACCACAATTACCATCAGTTGAAGTGTTAAGAGATATACGTCTACAAGTTCCATTGCATATATATACCAAAGATAAAGCTTTTATCGCAAAATATGGAGAACAACGACGAATTCCATTAGCAGATGGTAAAATTCCTCCCTTATTAGTTAAAGCTATATTGGCAGCAGAGGATGATCGATTTTTTGAACATAGTGGGGTGGATTTAAAAGGTTTGTTGAGAGCAGTTGTTAGTTTATTGAAAACTGGTGAAAAACGTCAGGGTGGTAGTACTATTACCATGCAGGTAGCTCGTAATTTTTTTCTTACCCATAAAAGAACTTTTGCTCGTAAATTTAATGAAATTTTATTGGCTTTTAAAATTGAAGAAGAATTGACTAAAGAAGAAATACTTAGATTATATTTGAATAAAATATTTTTTGGTAACCATGCTTATGGAATAGGAGCTGCTGCTGAAATTTACTACGGTAAAGATATAAATAAATTAACTTTAGCTCAACTAGCTATGATAGCAACTTTACCTAAAGCACCATCAGCAAATAATCCGGTAAATAATCCAAAACGAGCTTTAGCACGTAGAAATTATATATTAGGACGAATGTTGAGTTTGAAATATATTGATGCAGAAGAATATAAAATAGCGGTTAATAGTCCGATAACTGCAAAAATATATAAATTAATTCCTAAAATTGATGGTTTATATATTGCTGAAATGGTACGTTCCTATTTGACAAATAGATTTGGTGAACAAGTAACTCACAGTGGCTACCGAGTTTTTACCACCATTGATAGTAATTTACAAAAAAAAGCTAATGTGGTTGTACGCAAAAATTTATTACGTTATGATCGAAGACATGGATATACAGGTGCAATTGCTAATGTGCCAATACCTAAGAAAATTAAGGATATTGATATAAGCAGATGGGCAACTAAAACTTTACAAAAATATCCGGTATTAGGAGATTTAGTACCAAGCATAGTGCTTAAAGTTAGACGTAAAAGTATTGTTGCTTTTAATTCTAAAGCAGGTAAGTTTACTATTAAATGGAGTGGATTATCTTGGGCTAGACGTTATATTACTTCATATCGACGAGGACGTTATCCAAGAAATGCTCGAAGTATAGTAAAACCTGGTGATATTATTATGGCGGTTCCT
>DRQV01000233.1 GCA_011371325.1 Thioploca sp. | reverse complement strand
ACTCCAGAAGGTTCTATCGATCCTTATGCTGGTATGCCATCCGCTAATATGGATGAAATTGGTAATAATGGCTTCTATAACCTTAACCCTTCTGACTTAAAAGGCGACAGAAGTCAATTGATTAATTTGTAATTTATTAGGAGTCCAAACTTTAACTTTGGTTCTTCCAAGACAAGTATTTTGGACCTTAAAAAAAATAATCTTAAAATTAACAGACAATAGGTATATAAAAATATGGCAGAAGGAACTTTTGGGAATCCTGAAATCATTGAAGAAGAAGTTGATATATTATTAATTGGCGGTGGTATGGCTTGTTGCGGTGCTGCATATGAAGCTATGCGTTGGATAGAAGGTACTGATATATCAATTAAATTAGTTGATAAAGCTGCAATGGATCGTTCTGGTGCTGTAGCTCAAGGTTTATCCGCTATTAATACTTATCTTGGTGATAATGATCCTGCTGACTATGCACGCATGGTTGCCAATGATTTAATGGGTATTACTCGTGATGATTTAGCCTATGATTTAGGTCGTCATGTTGATGACTCCGTGCATTTGTTTGAAGATTGGGGTTTACCAATTTGGAAAACTGATGAAAATGGTGAGCGTCATGATGGTTCTAAAGGTGGAACATCCTTAAGGGACGGTGGTAAACCAGTACGTTCTGGTAAATGGCAAATCATGATCAATGGTGAGTCTTACAAATGGATTGTAGCTGAAGCCGCTAAAAAAGCTCTTGGCACTGATAAAATTCAAGAACGAGTATTTATCGTTAAATTAATTAATGATAAAAATGATCCTACTAGGATTGCAGGTGCAGTTGGGTTTTCAGTTCGTGAACATAAAGTATACGTTTATAAATTTAAAGCTTGCTTGTTAGCTGCTGGTGGTTGTGTAAACTTATTCCGTCCACGTTCCGTTGGTGAAGGTACTGGTCGTGCTTGGTATCCAGTATGGAATGCAGGTTCAACCTATGCAATGGCTGCTGAAGCCGGTGCTGAATTGACTATGATGGAAAATCGTTTCGTACCAGCTCGCTTTAAAGATGGTTATGGTCCAGTTGGTGCTTGGTTCTTATTATTCAAAGCTAAAGCCACTAATGCTATAGGCGAAGTGTACATGGATAAAAATAAGGAAATGTTGAAAGACTATCCTCCTTATGGTTTAGCTCATGTACCTGCCTCTTGTTTGCGTAATCATTTAATGATGCACGAAATGAAAGAAGGCCGTGGCCCAATTTATATGGATACTCCTACTGCATTGGGTGATTTGGCCAAAACTTTAAGTAAGCGTGAGCTTAAGCATTTGGAATCTGAAGCTTGGGAAGATTTCTTAGATATGTGTATTGGCCAAGCTGGTGTATGGGCTGGTGAAGACATTGAACCTGAGAAGAAAGCATCTGAATTAATGCCTACCGAACCATATTTATTAGGTTCTCATTCTGGTTGTTGTGGTATTTGGGTATCTGGCCCAACCGATTTGGGTGCTCCAAAAGAATGGTCTTGGGGTTATCGTTCTATGACTACAGTAAACGGCTTGTTTACTGCTGGTGATGGTGTTGGTGCTTCTGGACATAAATTTTCTTCTGGTTCACATGCTGAAGGTCGTCTTGCTGCTAAAGGTCTTGTTAAATATGTACAAGACAATCCAGACTATAAACCTGAGTTAGATACTTCTGTTGAAGAGTTGGTAGCTGAGATTTATAAGCCAGTTAAGACTTTCTTAGAGCATAAGGATTACTCTACTGCAATTGATATTAATCCTAACTATATCACTCCAAAGATGTTGCAATTCCGTTTGCAAAAAATTATGGATGAGTATTGTGCTGGTGTGGCTACTTGGTATCAAACTAATGCTCATATGTTGGATGTTTGTGAACAGAAGTTGGGTGTATTGAAGGAAGATGCTGCTAAAATGCGTGCTAAAGACTTGCATGAGTTATTACGTGCTTGGGAAAACTATCATCGCATAATTACTGCTGAAGCTCATATGAAGCATATCCAATTTCGTGAAGAAAGCCGTTATCCTGGCTTCTACTATCGCATGGATCATAACTTCGTGGATGAAGAAAATTGGAAATGTTTTGTAAACTCAACTTATGATAAGAAGACTAAAGAATGGTCTTTGAAAAAAGTTCCTCATGTTGATTTGGTGAAAAAATAAGTTAGTTTAATTACTTTTTAAGCTGTTTTAAAGAAGCCCGACTATCGAGAGATGGTTGGGCTTTTTTGTATTTAATGTACATATTTTTATAAAACATTTATTAATCTTTTTTATAATGGAACACATTTTTAATGTTGATGCGGTACATATAATATTTTAAGAAAGACTGAAAAAATTTTATCTGTAACGAATATTTACCTAAAATATATATTTCAGTTATAATACTATTCTTGTTTTCACAATATTCCCAAAGAAATTAGAATTTAAATTATGTATAGACCAGAAATAAAGGTACTTGATTGTACAATTCGCGACGGTGGTTTAATTAATAAGTGGCAATTTAGTGATGAATTGGTGCGGGCAACGTATCAAGCTGTTTGCGAAGCTGGAGTTGATTATATGGAAATCGGCTATAAAGCTTCGACTGATATATTTGATCCCAAAGAATATGGAAAATGGCGATTTTGTAAAGAAGAAGATGTACGCCAAGTATTAGAAGGACTTGAATTAAAAACTAAATTAGCTTGTATGGTAGATATTGGACGAGTTCAAGAAGAAGATATTTTACCAGTAGAAGACTCTGTATTTGATATGATTCGAGTTGCCTCTTATATCAAAGATGTGGATAAAGGTATTGCTCTCGCCAATCAAATTATGGATAAAGGTTATGAAGTTACACTTAATTTGATGGCTGTTTCAACCAATAGAGAAAGAGATATTGATGAAGCGTTGAAGCAAATTGATGCAACTGAAATTCCTTATGTGTATCTAGTTGATTCATTTGGTTCTTTATATTGTGAAGATATTACTTTCTTAGCCAAAAAATATATAGATGCTTTATCAGGTAAAACTATTGGTATTCATTGTCATAATAATTGCCAGTTGGCTTTTAGCAATACTGTACAGGCCATTATCGAAGGAGTAAACATACTAGATGCTTCTGTATATGGTATCGGTAGAGGAGCTGGTAATTGCAATCTTGAATTGTTGGTTGGTTTTTTAAAAAATCCTAAATACCATCTCAGACCAATTTTAAAACTAATTGAAGAATATTTTCTGCCTTTACGAAAAGATATTGAATGGGGTTATATAATTCCGATGATGGTGACAGGGATGCTTAATGAACATCCAAGAACTGCTATAGCTGTCAGGTCTACTCCAGATAAAGATAAATTTGCTGAGTTTTATGACAAAATAACTTTGCAAGAAATTGTAGAATAGTTTTTTATGTAAGATATAATGATTTTATAAATTATATCAATCAAGTTTAATAAAAATTTGTTTTTCATTGAATCTTACATATTTGCATAACTTTAACCACTCATGAATTGCCATAATTTACTTGCAGGAAAATATTATGTTAAAACAACTCTATTTTATATTTATAATATCTATATTAGGAAGTTTTGCTTCCATAATTAAGGCTGAAACTGATTGTAATACCGTTCTGGGAATGCCAATAGAACAATGTGAAACTTTATTACAAATTTATCAAACAACTAATGGTGATTCTTGGGTAAATAATACTAATTGGAATGGTGAAGACCCGAATAATTTTGCATTAATTACAACTGATACTAATAGTAATGTATTAGAATTAAATCTTAATGATAATGGTCTTACTGGTTATTTGCCTAATTTAAGTGGTTTAACTGAAGTAACTAAATTAATTTTACATAGTAATAAAATATCTGGCAATGTACCAGACTTATCTAATTTAATTAATTTAACTCATGTTAATTTACGTAATAATCAATTTAGTGGTTCAATTCCAGATTTTAGCGGACTAGCTAAATTGGAAAAATTATCTTTATATCATAATCAATTATGCGGTCAAATTCCAGACTTAACCGGGTTGAATAGCTTGCAAGAGCTTGATCTTAGTTACAACCAATTGAGTGGGCCAGTTCCAAACTTCAGCACTCTGACAAACTTACGCTTATTAGGTATTAGTGGCAATAAAAAATTATGTAAAATTGAAGGAGCTGATTATGGAAGAGTAGAATATGCTGTTTCTAGCTTACCAATATGTTCAGTTGATGATGAATATCCTACTTGTTCTAGAAGCAATATTAATTTAGCTAGTTCAGTTACCATAGTTGGAGATGGTAGTATAGATATACAAAATATTGATGCTGAAACAGTAATATTAACTGCAACTCCAGCTACTGATTTTATCTTTGATGGTTGGAATGATATTTGTACTATTGTCGAAAATGATTGCCAAATAGCAATAACTGATATTGACAAAGTAGTAGCAAATTTTTCTCCCTTCATTAATTTAGATGAATATGGCAATGATATAACTATTCATATAGATGAATCAACTATCACTATAATTGGAGAAGGTAATGTTGATATTAATGGCTGTGCTAATGGTTGCATAAAATCAGATAACGCAATTTTAACTGCTAATGCAGCAGATGGATTTAATTTTACTGGTTGGAATCAAGTTTGTACTATTCTTGAGGACAATACTTGTCAAGTAAAAGTAACTGATATTCCACAAGTTATAGCAAATTTTTCTGAAGTTATTCCTGACAATTTATATATGTTACAAGTAAATACTGTTGGTAATGGCAAAGTAACTGCAATAGGGATTAACTGTGGCAATGATTGTCAAGAACAATATGTAGAAAATACTCTGGTTACGCTTAATGCTATCCCGAATGATAATTCAATATTTACTGGTTGGAGTGGTAATTGTTCTGGCATTATAAAAACTTGTCAACTAACGATGCTTGAATCTAGTAATGTTAACGCTAATTTTGCAATCGATAATATTGCTACATTTCCACTATCAATTAGTCTTGAGGGTAATGGTTCTGGAGTAGTAGTAATTGATGGTTTGGAATGTAATTTACCATGTGTGCGAGAGTACGCAAATAATACTGAAGTATTATTAACAACTAGGCCAGCTAATAATTCTAATTTTGTTAATTGGACTGGACCATGTTCTGGTTCTACCACTTTCTGTCAAGTTACCATGAACCAACCGCAATCTATAGTTATTACTTTCAATCAATTACCACCAGTTCCAGTAGCAGATTTAGAATTTGTTGGATTGCAAAGTTTTTATCGAGTTGGAGAAATAGTTAAATTAGATTTAGTAGAACATATTGTAAATAAACCTATTTATCCAAGATTAGATTTATGGATCGGTATCGAAGACCCAAATGGTATCCGTTATTACATGACTGCACTACCATTAGAACCATTTACCTTTAGCCCTCAACCATTTAGAAATGATATTATAAGTTATGAGTTGCTAGATAAAGAGATAATTTATCCGGTATTATATTTTGAAGTACCAGCAGGTATTGGAGGGGAATATTTATTTTTCGCTACTTTAACAGAAGCTAATACCGAACTTAATGATTTACTATTTACCCAAAACTCAAGCACAGCAATTGTTAGTACTACTTTAGGCAATACTTTAAATCCTTCAGTATTACCAACTTCACCTGGAATATTAACCATGTTTATTGGCGAAGATTTAGAATTAATGATTGATTCTGCTACAACATTCGATGCAGTGTTAAATTCATGTACCATATTAGATGCTGAAATCGTTCAAACTTATGCAACTATATCAACAAACAATACAGTTAGCTGTTATTTACGAGCTTTAAATTCTGGCGATACTGTTCTTACCACAACTGATAGATATGGTAAATCATCAAAAACCTTAATTACTGTGAAAGAGGTTAGATTATAAACTAAATTACACAATATTATGGATCGGTAATTCCATTACCCCTCTGTTAATTTTTTTTACTAGGAGTTAAATATGAAAATTATAATATCAATACTTTTTTTAAGTTTTTTCTACGGCAATGTTTTTGCAGATATAGTTACAAAACCAATTCGTATTTTTAATGGACATACCGACTGGATAGAATCAGTAGCTTTTTCCTCAGATGGGAAACTTATACTTTCTGGTTCTGGAGATAATACGCTTAAATTATGGGATGCAAATACTGGAACGGAAATTTATTCTTTTAATGATAATACTGGTCCTATATGGTCGGTTGCCTTCTCGCCAGACAATACTCAAGCTTTAGCTATTTTTAACGATAAAACTATTAAACTGTGGAATGTAAACAGCAAGACAGAAATTCGTTCTTTCATTGGCCATACTGATACTATTTGGTCAATAGTTTTTTCCCCAGATGGTAAATATATCCTTTCCGGTTCTGGAGATAAAAAACTGAAATTATGGGATATATCTAGTGGAAAAGAACTTCGTTCTTTTATCGGACATACAGGTATTATCTTATCAGTAGCTTATTCCACAAATGGTAAATATGCTCTATCTGGTAGTGTGGATAATACTGTTAAACTATGGGACATATCTAGTGGAATAGAAATTCAATCTTTTATTGGACATACTAATCCTGTAACCTCAGTGGCTTTTTCTCCTGCTGATCAATTTATAATCTCTGGTTCAGTAGATGGTTCTGCAAAATTATGGGATATGAACAGTGGAGAGGAAATTCGTTCTTTCATTGGACATACCTCTGATGTAGTATCAGTAGCTTTTTCCCCAGATGGACAATATGTTTTATCTGGTAGTTGGGATAGCTCGATTAAATTATGGAATGTGGAAAATGGAATAGAAATTAGGTCTTTCAATCAAACTAATAATAGAGTAAATTCAATAGCTTTTTCTCCTAATAGTCAATATATAATTTCCGGTTATGATGACAACACTATAAAACTATGGGAAACTGGTTTAAATACCGTTTCAACTCAAGCTAATATTCCCGTTATAACCGAAAATTCTGTAACTCAGGCAAATTTCTTTCCTACTGCCAATTTTTCCGTTTCCACTAACCAAGGCGAAGCTCCACTTACAGTTAAATTAGATGCTAGTTCTTCAATTGATCCAGGTGGTAAAATTGTTGATTATATGTGGACAGCTTCTGATGGACAAGAATTATTTGGCAGTAAAGCTCAAATAACATTTAATAATTCAGGAACTTATAATATAAAATTAACAATCACGGATGATGGTGAACTAACTGACACTACCACAGATACTATAATTGTTACAGAACCTAACGTAATAACTCCACCCGTCGTTGAGCAACCTCCAGTAACCAAACCAATCGAGCAACTTCCTGCAATTGAACAACCATCTATAGGATCAAATTTAGCCCAATTAGAATTCAAAGGTCTAAAAAACTTTTATAACGTAGGTGAAACAATAGTGATAGAAATATCTGAAACAGTTAACCGAGACAGATATACCAGAGTTGATCTGTGGATGGCTATTGAATTACCAGATGGAAATTTTGTGTATAGAACTGATGTACCATTAATGCCTTGGAGTCAAAGACAACAAGCTTATAAAACTTCGATTGAAAATACTGAAACTAGTCATCGCATATTTGATTTTGAACTGCCAGAAGGAATGGGAGGTGATTATACCCTTTATGCTGCTTATGTTAAAGAAGGCGAAAATCCTGTTATTAATGGATTTGCTATTCGTTCTAATTTAGTTATTCAACAAATATTTTTAGCCAATCGGAAGGATTAAATTTTGGTTAAAATTGACAAAATATAATGTTCAAAGATTTGGTAAATAATTGAGTAAATGTAAGTATTACAAATTATGATATAATATGCTACTAATTTACAGTTTATCATAAACATATGCCTTTGAATACTACTGAAGAAATTATTGCCGACATTCAAGCTGGAAAAATGGTCGTTCTAATGGATGATGAAGACCGTGAGAATGAAGGTGATTTAATTATGGCCGCAGTCAAAGTAAAAGCTGAAGATATTAACTTTATGGCTCGTTTTGGACGAGGATTGATCTGTTTGACTTTGACTAGTGAACGTTGTCAACAGTTGCAGTTAAATAAAATGGTGACAGATAATAATGCCCAACATGGGACTAATTTTACCGTATCGATAGAAGCTGCTAGAGGTGTAACCACTGGAATTTCAGCAGCTGATAGAGCGGTAACTATTCTTACAGCAGTAGCTCCAGATGCAAAACCATCTGATTTAGTTCAACCAGGTCATATATTTCCTTTAACTGCCCAACCTGGTGGTACATTAAGACGAGCTGGACATACAGAAGCTGGTTGCGACTTGGCTCGTTTAGCAGGATTAGAACCAGCGGCAGTAATTGTAGAAGTGTTAAATGAAGATGGCACAATGGCTCGTAAATCAGATTTAGAGTTATTTGCTGAACAACATAATATAAAAATAGGTACTGTAGCTGATCTCATTAGTTTTCGTGCAATGAATGAGAAAACGGTAGAACAGATAGCTAATTGTAATTGGCCTACAGAATTTGGTGATTTTCAGCTATTTGCTTATCAAGATAGTATTGATAATGTTCTCCATTTTGCGTTGGTTAAAGGAGAGATTAAGCATGATAATCCAACCCTAGTTAGAGTACATATTAGCAATACTCTATGTGATTTAACTACTAGTACTAGAGATACCTGTGGTTGGCCATTGCGAGATGCTATCAAGCGAGTTGCTGAAGAAGGAACTGGGATAATAGTTATATTAAACCAAAAAGAAGACACTCAAACTATAATTCAACGGATTAATTATTGTTGTCGCCAAGATAATAAAGAAGATTTACCAGTTCATCCACTAACTCATGATTTACGCACTCATGGTTTAGGAGCTCAAATTCTGTCTGATTTAGGGGTAGGTAAAATGCGAGTGTTAAGTGCTCCAAGAAAGATGCACGCTTTATCTGGATTTGGTTTAGAAGTTGTTGGTTATGTTAATGATGAGAAATAAAATGAGTATAGTAATTGAAGGAAATTTTGCTAATTGTAATACCACTTATGCTATTGTGGCTGGGCGTTTTAATAGCTTTATCACTGAACATTTGCTAGCCGGAGCTATGGATACTTTAAAACGGCATGGAGTTACGGATGAGAATATTACAGTAGTGTGGGTTCCTGGAGCTTATGAAATTCCATTGGTTACTCAACGGTTAGCTACCAGTAATAGATATTCCGCTATTATTGCTGTTGGAGCAGTGATTCGAGGTGGTACTCCACATTTTGAATATGTAGCTGGAGAATGCTCTAAAGGATTAGCAATGATTTCTTTACAACAAGACATACCAGTAGCTTTTGGAGTATTAACCGTAGATTCTATTGAACAAGCGATTGAACGAGCTGGAACTAAAGCTGGCAATAAAGGTAGTGAAGCAGCATTATCAGCAATTGAAATGGTGGACTTACTCAATAAATTATAATGGTAAAATTTAAACCAGAAGCTCGTACCGCAGCCAGAAGATTAACATTGCAAGCATTATATCAGTGGCAAATTACTAAACAAGATATTGCAATAATAGAAATGCAATTATTAGAAGACCCAGATAGACTAATTATACAAAGCCTTGGTAAAATAGATATTTTTTATTTTAAACAGTTAGTTAATGGTGTTTATCAACGATTTAATGAGTTGGATACCGCTTATACTCCTTTATTGGATAGAAATTTTAATGAGCTTGATCCAATTGAATTAGCAATTTTACGAATAGGTTGTTATGAATTGAAATATTGTCAAGATATTCCATTTAAAGTAGCTATTAATGAATCAGTGAAATTGGCTAAAAGTTTTGGAGCTGAACAGAGTCATAAATATATAAATAGTATTTTAGATAAATTAGCTAAACAATTTGTAAAAAAATAATTTTATATCTGTAATTTATATTAGAAATATCTGAGGGTTAATATATTAAACTAATATCTAACAAATTTTAACAAAGCTTTATAAATAACCCCATAAATAAGCCTTGTATTTTTTGTATTAGTACCAATATAGCGATAAAGTTGATTAATGATAACATGGATTATATAATCAAATATATTGTAGTCGTTATGTTTTCAATCAAACCATTGATTACATTCGTCCTTTAAAGGATTGTGTTTTAGTGAATCTTTGTCAGAATTACCACTGGATAGTAGATTAATTTATTCAGTATAATGGGGATTCTTGTCCGTACCCTATAACAACCTGCGTAGCTGAAACCAATCTTGACCGGGAGTACGGACATTTCAAACATTTTATTCTGAAAATCTAGTTGGATATCTTGGGTATGATAATTTTGATCATAATCAACAGCAGCATTTAATCAAGGAAACGTACCTCTAAAAAGTGGCAATTATAAATTGCTATCATCTAAAAGTTTGACAAACCCAATTTAGAAAATTTTTAAATTAATATTATAAATATGCAAGTTACGAAAAAAACTCATTTACAAGCTAGTTTACAAAACTCTATTTTTACTATTTTACTATTTATAGTGGTTGGATTAATCGCTTGGTTAAGCAATCAATATGAAATAAAATTTGATTGGACGCTGAATAATCGTCACAGTT
>DRQV01000232.1 GCA_011371325.1 Thioploca sp. | reverse complement strand
CCAAATCTGGTGGACCTTGCTTGTTCCACGGGTCTTTATTATTATCACCTGGTTCATTCCAAGCCATATTTACTCCTTTAATAAATTTTATTGAACTATATTTTAACTAGTTGTAATCGAGAATCCGTTTTAGTTAAAAAATTTAAATGTCGGGTTGCTATCTGAATTTCCAATAGACTATCACCATTATCTGCGTATTGTTCTTGCAATATAACTGCATTTTCAAATAAATCAGCTCGTAAATCACCAGCGTTCACCGGTATACGAACTTGACAATGGTTTGTGCTACCTGAACTCAATTGATTTGCTAAAGCTTCATATAAGATATCAATTCCAGTATCTTTTAATGCTGATAACCATACTTTTGTTATATTTTCAATTCGATCACAGTGACTTTGATAATTAGATAAACGGTCAATTTTATTATAAACCAAAATCTGAGGTATATCAGCAGCACCAATATCAGTCAAAACTTGATTAACCTGTTCAATTCGCAATTGACGTTCTGGATCACTAGCATCAACAACATGTAATAATAAATCTGCTTGCAAAGTTTCTTCTAAAGTAGAACGAAAAGCTGCAATCAAATCATGTGGTAATTGTTGCACAAAACCAACTGTATCAGCTAAAATTAATCGCATTTTATTGGGCAGAACTAAACGCCGTAAAGTGGAATCTAAAGTAGCAAATAATTGATCTGCAACAAAAACATCTGATTTAGTAAGATGATTGAATAGTGTTGATTTACCAGCATTGGTATAGCCAACTAACGACACAATTGGTAACTGAGCTTGCTGACGGGCTTTTCTACCTAAATTACGTTGTTGACTAACTTTAGCTAGCCGTTTACTAATGGATTTAATTCGTTCTCCAATTAAACGTCTATCTGTTTCTAATTGAGTTTCTCCTGGGCCACGCAAACCGATTCCACCTTTTTGCCGTTCCAAATGAGTCCAACCACGAATTAAACGAGTACTAAGATGTTTAAGTTGGGCTAATTCAACCTGTAATTTACCTTCAAAAGAAGATGCTCTTTGGGCAAAAATATCTAAAATTAATCCAGTGCGATCTAACACTTTACATTGTAAAACTTTTTCTAAATTACGTTCTTGACCAGGACTTAATAATTGGTTGAATAATACTACATTAACTTGATGTGCTGTTACTAGTTCACTAAGTTCTTCTAATTTGCCACTGCCGATAAAAGAACGTGGCTCAGGTTTATCACGAGTTGTTGTTAATTCATAGACTATAGAAACTCCAGCAGAACGAGCCAATTCGGTAAATTCTTCCTCTGATGAATTAGTTGAATTGATTAAGGTTACAAATACTAAAATAGCACGTTCACCACCATGTGGTCTCTCGAACATAATTATAAATTATCTGATTTTTCATCATCATTATAAGGAACTCTTACCTGACGTGTAGGGACAATGGTTGATATAGCATGTTTATAAACCATTTGATTAACTGAATTTTTCAGTAGTAATACAAACTGATCAAAAGATTCAATATATCCCTGTAATTTAATACCGTTAACTAAATAAATAGAAACAGCAATATGTTCCTTACGCAAAATATTTAAAAAAGGGTCTTGTATAGACTGCCCTTTGGCACTCATAATTTGTTCTCCATGATTATACTAGTGACTTCCACATATTTAATTCTGAAATATTCCTAGGTATTTAGGATAACCTTCATTAATTGTGAATTATAAAGTACATTCCTAAATCCATTATGGATAGAATTATTTAATAACTAATCCCAACCATGCAATTGAAACCAACCACTACGATTAAGTACATCTTTAGAATAATCGAGACCAGTAGTTCTAGCATCAATATCATCTCCAGCTTTAATAGAACGTAAAGTAGCTGTTGCTCCACCATTATAAGCTGCAATCATGGCACGTAATTTCTGCTCTTCATTCAAACCTTGAGCTTTTTTATCAAAAAACTTCCTAGCTCTATCTAATACTGTACAAGCATAGATAATATTTTCTCTAGGATCGTACCATTTACCAGTACGAGCAAACTCATGCCAATCATAATCTATTTGCATTAAACCACGTCCGTAACCACCACCATCTGGTGGCTCTGCACCACGACGATTACCCCTTGGCCGTCGACGAGCAAAGTCACCTCTACCACTAGGACCTTTGGGTTTAAGTGCCATCCCCCAATGAGATTCTCGAGAACCCATTCCACAAATTACAGATGATTTAATATTAAAACGTCTAGAAGCATCTTTAATAATAGTTTGATATTTACGAGCTGAACTAAGTTGCGCCAACATAGTTTGATTATTTCGACTTAATGTTGTTTCAAAATTTCCAGCAATAGGTTTGTCAATAAAATTTTTTACAGGTTTTTTAGGTTTAATAGGTGTTAGAGTAGTAGGAGAAGTTTCAATTTCCTCTCTAGGATTACCAAATATTTTAAAAAACCAAGAATAACGTGAACTATTTTGACCAGGTCTCTCCATAATTAAAATCTCTATCAATTAACTGGTTGATTATTAATCCATTCGCCTACTATTTCAGTACCGTCTATAAGTTTCATAACACCACGCCCATGAGCTTTGCCATTTTGAAATTGTCCAATATAACGATCTTTATTATACCAGATATAAGTTCCTTTACCGTTGAGAAATCCATTAACAAATTCACCCTCATAAACGTCTATACCAATTGATTTACCATGGCCATGAGCTTTACCATTTTTACATTCTCCATTATATTTACCACGTAAACGAGGATCAGCAACATAACAACCTACATGAGGCACTTGTGGTATACCATTGATAAATTGACCAGTAAAACTAGCTTCATCACCCCAAACATAAATTCCCTTTCCATGCGGATGACCATTAACAAATTCACCTTCGTATTTATCCTTACCAATTGCAATACCTTGACCGTAGGCTTTACCATTTTGGCAACTTCCACTGTAATAACCACGTAGATTTAAGTCAGCTACATAACAGTCTTTATGAGGTGGTAAAGTTTGGCAACCTACTACAAATACTATTATCCCCAAAAAATATAATTTATTTAAAAATGACATAAGTTAGTTCCTAATTTTAGTCACTTATATAGATGTTTGTTAGTAAAATTTTAAGGTAGTGTAATACAACTTTGTTTTATTTTCAAGCAGTAATTGTTAAACATCCTAGTTGAATGCTGTATTTAAAAAATATTTTTATTAAAAATAATCGTTACTTACAGAATTAGTTATTAATTTAATTATAACTAGTATTCGCTAATTAAAAGAAAGGATTACTCATAATTTTTATTAAAACAAAAAATATCCAAGAATATTTATAACTTTGTTCACATGCTGTTGGTTAACGAATTTATTGATCCAAAAATTGCGACTGCAACAATAGTTTGCAGTATTACAGTGTAATAAACCATTTTTGCGGAAGATTATGTTAAAATGGATTACTAAATTGTTTCTTCAGTAACTCGCAAAACTTCTTCTACACTAGTTATGCTTTGATAAGCTTTTACAAATCCATCTTCTCGTAAATTTCTAAAGCCTTGTTGACTGGCTAAATTACGCATTTCTGCTATTGGGGAATTTTGTAAAATTAAATTCTGCATTTCAGCAGTTAAATATACTAGTTCATAAATTCCCACTCGGCCTTGATAACCAGTATGCTGACATTTTTGACAACCTACAGCTTGTTTCCAAATTGGAGCTTGAGCAACAAGTTCTGTTGGTAAAACTCGTTTAACTTGCTCTTGGATTATTGCTAATGGATTAGTTGGTATAGCACAGTCACATAAACGTCTTACTAAGCGTTGGGCTTGCACGGCACGCACTGAAGTTGAGACTAGAAAAGGTTCAATTCCCATATCAATTAAACGAGTGAAAGCGCTTACCGCATCATTCGTATGCAAAGTTGACAATACCATGTGACCAGTTAGAGAAGCTTGAATAGCAATTTCAGAAGTTTCTTTATCTCTAATTTCCCCAATCATAACAATATCTGGGTCTTGACGTAAAATTGAACGTAATGCACTGGCAAATGTATAACCAATCTCGCTATGAGCTTGAACTTGGGTGATTCCTCCGAGTTGATATTCTACTGGGTCTTCAACTGTAATAATTTTTTGAGTACGATCATTGACAGCATCAAGTGCAGCATATAATGTAGTAGATTTACCAGAACCAGTTGGTCCAGTGACTAAAATAATACCATGTGGTTCACTAATCCAATCATTAAACATTTTATAATGATCAGGAGCAAAACCTAACTCATTTAAACCACTAGTTTGACGTTCTTTAGGTAATAAACGCATTACAATTGATTCACCATGCACTCCAGGCAAACAAGAGACCCTAATATCTAAATCTTGACCACTAACTCTAGTATTTAAACGGCCATCTTGTGGTAAACGTCGTTCTGCAATGTCTAATCCTGAAATTAATTTGATTCGAGAAGCAATAGGATTAAATCTTTCTTTTGGCAAATTCAAATGTTCGTATAAAACTCCATCAACTCGATAACGAACAAAAAAAGTATGTTCTTCTGGTTCTACATGTACATCTGAAGCTCGTTTATCTATTGCTTGAGAAAACATATTATTGACAAATTCAACGACTGGAGCTCCTTCAGCTAGTTCTCGTAATAAATTCACATCATCAGTATCACCAAAATTTTCATCTGTACTAGCTTTGGATAGTGAGTCTAAAATCCGGTCTAAATCTTGTTGGCGAGATAAATACCAAATTATATTCTGTTCTGGAAATATATTATGAAAAACTTCATGAATGGTATCAGATAAGGGGTCTTGTGCCATACAATGAATAGAATCGTTGGTTTCCCATGCTACAACTTCTTGATCTAACCACCAATCTTGATCTATTTTTGATTTTTCAATTAAATTTAATAATGGAGCTATATCTATTGGAATATCTTCTATTATTGGCATATCCAATTGGATCGATAAAATTTTTAATAAATTATCTTCAGATAATGCTCCTAAACGAATAAGTACAGCTCCTAATTTCCCTCCCAATCGGGATTGAAATTCTACAGCACGTTCCACTTCTTGGGAATTAACAAAACCTGCTTCAATGAGCATTTCTCCTAAACGAGGTTGATAATTAGTAGGCATAATAATAGTTACGAATTTTCGATTATTGATAATACAGCTATTGCAGCTTGTTTACTTGCATTACAACGTAAGGTTTTATGTAATTCTAAAAATCTTTGCTGTAAAATTTTAACTTGATTTGGATTGTCTAACCAACGTAATACTTCAATACCTAAATTTTCTACAGTAACTTGTTCTTGCAAAAATTCTGGCACTAACTTTTCTTGGGCTAAAAGATTGGGTAGAGAATAATAAGGCACTCTTACTAATAACTTGGCTAACCAATAAGTCAACTTAGCTAATCGATAAGCTACCACCATGGGTCGTTTTAATAACATTGCTTCTAAAGTTGCTGTTCCAGAAGCTAATATTACTACATCAGCCGCAGCCATAGCCTCATGAGCTTGCCCATCCAATAAAGTTAAAGGTAAATTTGGTGCAATGTCCACATGTTGTAAGAATAGTTGACGTAATTTAGGATTAGCCAATGGTACTATAAAATGCAAATCAGGTCGTTGTTTACACAGCCAATTAGCTGTGAGTAAGAATGGTTTAACTAATTGGCGTACTTCATTGTAACGGCTACCAGGTAATAAGGCTATTTTAGTACCAATGGATGATAAACCTAATTTAAACTTAGCTGTATTTTGATCAATTTGAAACGGAATTTCATCTGCTAAGGAATGGCCAACAAACTTAACTGGAATTTTATGTTTTTTATAATAATT
>DRQV01000231.1 GCA_011371325.1 Thioploca sp. | reverse complement strand
GTTGTAGTACGTTATTTACGCTATCTAGGTTTTAAAGTTAATTATATTAGCAATATAACCGATATAGACGATAAAATTATTCAACGGGCTAATGAAAATGATGAAAATTTTAACAAATTAACCAGTCGTTTCATTAAAGCCATGCACGAAGATAGTGATGCTTTGGGAGTAATACGCCCAGATACTCAGCCCAAAGCAACGGAATTTATTCCAGAAATAATTGCGATGATTCAAGATTTATTGGATAACAAACATGCTTATGTTACTGACAATGGAGATGTATGTTATTCGGTAAAAAGTTTTGCTGATTATGGCAATCTATCCGGTAAAAAATTAGAAGAGTTACGTGCTGGAGAACGAGTAAATATTGATGAGTCTAAAGAAAACTTATTAGATTTCGTATTGTGGAAAATGGCTAAACCAAATGAACCTAGTTGGGATTCTCCTTGGGGAGCTGGTCGACCAGGTTGGCATATTGAATGTTCTGCTATGTCAACTGTCTGTCTAGGCAATCATTTTGATATACATGGTGGTGGCATGGATTTACAATTTCCTCATCATGAAAATGAAATCGCTCAATCAGAAGGAGCAACTAAAGAAAAGTTTGTAAATATTTGGATGCACAATGGTTTTGTCCGAATCAATGATGAAAAAATGTCTAAATCTTTAGGTAATTTCTTTACTGTAAGAGAAGTGCTAAAAAAATACCAACCAGAAGTATTGCGATATTTTATTTTAACTAGTCATTATCGTAGCTCATTAAATTATTCCGATGCCGATTTAAATGCAGCTAAACAAGCTTTAACTAGACTTTACACTGCTTTACGTGGTTTAGATACCAATACAAACTGTCCAGATGATAGTTACAAACAACGTTTTATAGCAGTGATGGATGATGATTTTAATAGTCCAGAAGTTTTGGCAATTTTATTTGAATTATCACATGCCATTAATAAAGCTCGGACTGACAATTTAGTACTAGCGACTCAATTAGCCAGCGAATTAAAACGGTTAGGTGGAATTATCGGGTTGTTACAAGCTGATCCAGAAACATATTTACAAGGTATCGAACAAGATTCAGTAGCTATTGAACAATTAATTATAGATCGTAAAGTTGCTAGACAACAACGAAATTGGGCTGAAGCAGATAGAATTAGAGATGAATTACAACAGCAAGGCATAGTTTTAGAAGATAATGCAAATGGCACAACCTGGCGGAAAATTTAAATATGTATTTGCAGGCAGTGTCATTATTTTTTGTAATGCTAACACTAGCACTAATCCCTAGTTCAAGTGTTGCACTTGTTGTTACTCGTTCAATAACGCATGGTGTAATGAATGGTATTTCAGTATCTTTAGGTATCGTACTTGGCGATTTAATATTTATTTCTTTGGCAATATTTAGCTTATCTGTCGTTGCTGAAACTATGGGTTGGCTGTTTTTAGCAATAAAATATATCGGAGCCACTTACCTTATTTGGCTTGGTTATTCTCTGCTTACTTCTGAATCAACTACAGCCTTAACCCTAGAGAAAACGAATCAAAAAGGTAATTTGATAGCAAGTTTCTTTGCGGGTTTGTTTTTGACACTTGGTGATATAAAAGCTATATTCTTTTATGTCAGCCTATTTCCAACATTTGTAAATCTTGAGTCGCTCCGACTAGCTGATGTGTTGATAGTAATATTAGTTACAATATTTACTGTTGGTGGGGTCAAAATATTTTATGCCATCATTGCAAGTAAAGTTGGGTCTATGACTGAGGAGTTTAATTTAGAATGTAAAATTAAAAAGGTGGCAGGTATGTTTATGGTTGGGGCTGGTAGCTATTTAATTATAAAAACCTAATTTCATAACCAAAATCCCCACCATTTTTAAACTAACTGATATCACTTTGCCAATTAGTTATAAAATATATTCTTCATCGTCTGTTTGGATTATTGATAATTCCGCTTTTGCAAGCTATCCGTTTGGATGGAGTTTGATGATTCTCAAATTCCACGCAGTTATTGGAAAGCTAAGAGGGATTTGGTTAATTTAGATTCAGCAATGTCTATGGGAATTTCCATAGATCTAATAATTCAAATCACCAGAAAAGAACTAAACAAAAATTGTGGTACTTGGATTGAACCATATGTCGCAATTAATTTAGCTCAATGGTGTAGTCCTGAATTTGTTGCTTTGATAACCAAATGGACATTTAAACTTCTAACCAAAGGTTATATAATTAACTTTGAAATTATCTATGGAGTTCGTCTAAACCCCATACTTAATTTAGGCAACCGTGGTAGGATTAGGAACAATGCTAATAAATTTACGATTTTTTGGGCCTTTGACTTCAAATAGAACTATACCATCGGAGGTGGCAAATAACGTATCATCTTTACCTCTACCAACATTAACTCCTGGGTGAAACTTAGTTCCACGTTGGCGTACTAAAATATTACCAGATAAAACTTGTTCTCCACCATAACGTTTAATTCCTAAACGCTTAGATTGTGAATCTCTTCCATTCCGAGTACTACCGCCAGCTTTTTTATGTGCCATAATTTTTCCTTAAATATTGTTAGCTGTGATACCAGTAATTTTTACATCAGTATAATATTGCCGATGTCCCATCTGTTTCATATGGTGTTTACGTCGTTTAAACTTAATAATTTTAATTTTTTTAGCACGTCCATGAGCCTCTATAGTTGCAGTCACCTTACCACCATCAACTTTAGGACTACCAACTTCGATTTTATCACCATCTGCCACTAATAACACTTCGTTAAATTCGATGCTATCACCTTCATTTGCAAAAAGTTTTTCTACTCTGAGAACATCACCTTCTGATACTTTATATTGTTTGCCGCCAGTTTTCATTACAGCGTACATATATCCTCCATCAAAATTTATAAATTTTCAAGAAATTACAATAATATAACTTTTACTGAAAAACGCCAAAACCACTAAATTTTACTGTCTAGCTCAATTTTCCGGTTAATATTTTTCAATCTGTTTCCACTGTAATGACTTGTTTTATTCGCTCAAACAAAATCTAATTTCGACATTAGTGGGACTAATTTATCATTAACAAACTGCAAATATAGAACAATCATAAATTAAGAATTTGTCAAGAAAATTGTTAGATTCTTATATTTTTTTATTGATATTTGTTAGAAAAATATTTGCTATAGATAAGCTTTTATAGTACACATCGTATTATAAAATATTTATAAAGTCAATTCAATTTTAACCAAACTTTTAAAATGGAGATATGTGACTCTTAGATAGCGATTTTGTAGTAAAATACAGACATTTCTATATTTTATGTACTGGGGCACAATCAACCCATTATCCCCTCTGCTTAGGGTTACTTGCGATGCAAATCAATAAAAATCAGCATTAAGTTCCATCTTGACTTTGGTATAAGCCACGTTTGCCACTATAAATGAGTTTAGCCTCTTTATCATATTTTTTTGGCATTTTATCACCATCAAACTTGCTTTTGATGTATAACTCTCATTTG
>DRQV01000230.1 GCA_011371325.1 Thioploca sp. | reverse complement strand
TGACTTATATTTGCTATAAAAACAAGACAATTAGAATTACTATAATACAAATTAAAAAAAAACGTGACATTAAAAAAAGAATAGTGTATTATGTGCAGCTTAAATACGGCCGGAGCGTGGCGCAGCCTGGTAGCGCACTACCATGGGGCGGTAGGGGTCGTGAGTTCAAATCTCGCCGCTCCGACCAATATCTTATTGATCCATTTCTGATTTTATCTCTTCATCTAGCATTATTTCCTCTCCAAGTTATTTATTTTTTTTACTTGGCCGATTTCAAAATTCATTTTTTTTCACTATAGGTTTTATTGGTGTGATTACCAAACTGCGTAACATTGCTATTATTGCCCATGTTGATCATGGTAAAACTACCCTAGTTGATAAACTTTTACAACAATCAGGTATTTTAGGAACTCGAAACACTGAAGTAGAACGAGTTATGGATTCTAACGAACTAGAAAAAGAACGTGGAATCACTATTTTATCTAAAAATACTGCACTTAATTGGCAAGGCTATAGAATTAATATAGTTGATACGCCTGGTCATGCTGATTTTGGCGGTGAAGTTGAACGAGTCTTATCGATGGTTGATTCAGTATTGCTATTAGTTGATGCAGTGGAAGGACCAATGCCACAAACTAGGTTTGTAACTCAGAAAGCCTTAGAACGTGGTTTATGTCCTATCGTGGTAATCAATAAAATTGACCGAGATGGAGCTCGTCCTGATTGGGTTTTAGATCAAACATTTGAATTATTTGATCGTTTAGGAGCTGATGATGTTCAATTAGATTTTCCAGTTATCTACGCTTCTGCTCTTAATGGTTATTCAAGTCTGGAAAGTGATGTTCGTTCTGGAGATATGAATCCACTGTTTGAATCTATTATTAAATATGTGCCAATTCCAGATGTTGATCCAGAAGAACCATTTCAATTACAAGTTAGTGCATTGGATTATTCCAGTTATGTTGGAGTTATTGGTATTGGTAGAATTAATAGTGGTCGGATCAAAACTAATACCCCTGTGACAATAGTAGATGCTGAAAATAATCAACGACAAGGCCGTATATTACAAGTATTAGGTTTTCACGGTTTAGAACGAATTGAAATGCCAGAAGCTACTGCTGGTGATATTATTTGTTTCACTGGCATAGATAAGCTTAATATTTCTGACACTCTTTGTGATCCAGAACATGTAATTCCATTACCAGCTCTTACTGTTGATGAGCCTACTGTTAGCATGACTTTTCAGGTAAATACCTCTCCATTTGCTGGTAAAGATGGTAAATATATTACTTCTCGCCAAATTATGGAACGCTTAAATCGAGAGCTGTTACATAATGTAGCATTAAGAGTTGTTGCTACTGATGATCCAGATAAATTTTTAGTCTCTGGGCGTGGAGAATTACATTTAGGAATTTTAATCGAAAATATGCGACGGGAAGGTTATGAGATTGCAGTTTCACGTCCTAAGGTAATTACTAAAGAAATTGATGGTGAATTATGCGAACCTTATGAGAGTTTGACTATAGATGTTGAACAAGAACATCAAGGTGCAATAATGGAATTGTTGGGAGAGAGAAAAGCGGAATTAACCAATATGTTACCGGATGAAAAAGGTCGAGTTCGGTTAGATTTCATTGTTCCAGCTCGTGGTCTAATTGGTTTTCGTACTGAATTTATGACTTCTACTTCAGGTACTGGATTGATGTATCATGTTTTTGATCATTACGCTCCGATAAAATCAGGGAATATTGGGCAACGAGTTAATGGAGTATTGATTTCTAATAGTGAAGGAAAAAGTTTGGGTTATGCTTTATTCAACTTGCAAGAAAGAGGGCGTTTATTTTTAGGTCATGGTACTGAAGTCTATGAGGGCATGGTTATTGGAATTCATTCCCGTGGTAATGATTTAGTAGTTAATCCACTCAAGGCTAAACAATTAACTAATATTCGAGCTGCTGGTACTGATGAAAATATTATACTTGTTCCACCAATTAAATTTTCATTAGAACAAGCTATTGAATTTATTGATGATGATGAATTAGTAGAAATAACTCCCAAAGCTATCAGAATTCGTAAGAAATTTTTAAAAGAGTTTGAGCGAAAACGAGCTGCTCGAGCTGAATAATAATTATCCCTACATAATTATTTGTAGGGGGTTATCATATAGTCTGAGTTTTGCACATCCATATTTGTTCTTTTAAATAATTTTACTTTAGCTATTTACGATCTCCGTTTTTGAAATATTCTATAATATTGAATCTACAGTTAATGCTTGACCATTTACACTATTGCTATCTTGTCCCATCAAGTATAAATATAATGGCATAATATCAGCTGGAACTGGTAAATTTGTATAATCTTCACCTGGATAAGCATCAGTCCGCATTTTAGTATGTACAGCTCCTGGATCAATACTGTTCACTCTAATGTTTGTGTTCGTTTCCAATTCATCAGCCAAAGTTTGCATCAAACCTTCCACACCAAAATAAGCAGACGCATAAGCTCCCCAATAAGCTTTAGCCTTACGACCTACATTAGCAGAAGTAAAAATAATAGAGGCATTCGGAGCTTGCCGCATTACAGTTAAGCAAGCTTTAGTCAATAAAAATGGAGCATTAAGATTAACTTGCATAACTTTATACCACTGTTCAACATTATAATGTTCTATTGGAGTGAGACTTCCTAATATACCAGCATTATGTAATAATCCGTCTAATTTCCCAAAATTTTTTATTAGAACTTCAGCTAAGTTATTATAATCATTAGAAGTAGCACCTTCTAAATTCATGGGATAAATTGCTGGTTGCGGATGTCCAGCCTGTTCTATTTCATCGTATACTATTTCTAATTTTGTAGTGGTACGTCCCAGTAATATAACAGTTGCTCCATGAGCTGCAAAACTTTTAGCTGCTGCTTTACCAATTCCATCTCCAGCCCCAGTAACTAAGATAATGCGGTCGGCAAGCAATGTATTAGATGGCTTGTAATCAAACATATTTGCTTCCATTTAAATTGATTTTCTTATTTCCAAATTGGATATATTATTGAATTAAAAACTGCTATAACTGATTACAGTAATTCCCCACGCAATGAATTAGGTAAGACTTTAGTAATTTCAACTTCAACAAATTGGCCTAATAAATCCATATTACCAACAAAATTAACTACCCGATTATTTTCAGTTCGGCCAGATAATTCTTGTTTATTTTTCCGAGAAGGTTGTTCGACTAAAATTGTTTGTAATGTTCCAACCATTTCTTGACTAATAGCAGTAACTTGCTCATTGATTAATGTTTGCAATTGATTAAGTCGTTGTTTTTTAATTGTAATTGGCACATCATCATGAATTTCAGAAGCTGGTGTACCTGGTCGGGGGCTGTAAATAAAACTAAATGAATGATCAAAACCAATTTCTGCTATTAAATCCATAGTTTTTTGAAAATCAGCTTCCGTTTCACCTGGAAAACCTACTATGAAATCAGAAGACAAACTTAAGTTTGGCCGTGCTTGTTTTAAATGTCTAACTTTTTGTTTATATTCTAAAATAGTATGGCCACGTTTCATCAAACTTAAAATACGGTCTGAACCACTTTGTACTGGCAAATGTAAATGGCTAACTAATTTAGGTATTTCTGTATAAACTTGGATTAAGCTATCTGATAATTCTAATGGATGTGAAGTGGTGTAACGTATTCTATCAATCCCATCAATAGCTGCAACATAAGATAGTAATATAGCTAAATCAGCAATCTCTCCATCTACCATTTTGCCTCGATAACCATTGACATTTTGTCCCAAGAGAGTAATTTCACGTACTCCTTGTTCTGCCAATACTACAACTTCTGCAATTATATCATCAAATGGTCGACTAACTTCTT
>DRQV01000229.1 GCA_011371325.1 Thioploca sp. | reverse complement strand
TCTTAATAATGACATATATTTATAATTTTTGAATAACTTGGTCTAAATTTTTATTTTTAAATAAACCAACGTCTAATTAACTCAACCTGAAATCGATAACCATTACCTAATTTTTCTATCAATTCACGTTGCAATAAATCTGTTATAACTGCCTGTTCGGGAAACTTTTGTTGTAAACTCTCAAAATCTACTACTTTTCCTTCACCTTGACTAGCTATATAACGTAATATATTTAAACCTTTACCACTAACTTGGTTGTTAGAAATATCGGCAAAGAAAAAACGACCATATTGTAATGCTCCTGGTATAGCTGCTTCTACATCTGTTATCGTAGCAAGTCTACGTTCATTAATATTTTGTTTATTTTTTAAATTAACGATTTCAGCACATATTAATTGAATCAAAGCCGGATGACAACGAGTTATTTCTAACACTCTTTGACTAGCTGACTCTTCGTAGAGCAGAGCAAAATCTTTAACTGGTTGTTCTATCAATTGTAATGCTTCAGTAGTTTGTAAATAGCTGATATGAACTATTTGAACATTAATTAAATAACTTGCCCAACGTTCAAATTCATCTAAAGTGTGTGAACCAGAAAGTAAAATTTTAATCCTAGGTCGATGTTGAATAATATGTCGAAACATACCTAACACTGATTCTTCATCTAAGATTTTTTTATTAAAAATATGCTCTAATGCACTAAACTCATCCAAAATTAATAGCATAGTTTGATTAGAATCTAAAAGCTGTTCTATCTCATCCAACCATTCATCAAAACTAGTAAAAGGATCAATATTTAATCGTTCCCGGGTCAAAACTGGTAATGATAAGTCACGATGCCGTTTAGCAGAGGCCAACATTGCTCGAGTAATATTGTAAAAAAAACCAATATGATCTTTAGCTAATGATGTAGGGCCTTGCAAATCTACAAATAAGGGTACAATTGTACTTGGTAACAGTTTGCCTAGATTATTCAATAAAGAAGTTTTACCAGTACGACGTTGTCCATATAATAATAACGGTGGACAACGACTATCCAATAACAATTTTTCAATCCGTTCACTAACATCACCACGCCCAACAAAGATTTCTTGATGTTCTGTAAGCGGTATTCCAATAATATAAGGATTGCTAATCTCTTGGCGACTTTCTACTACAGCACTAAGTGTATTCACGTAGTTAGCGATAGTTTTTCGCCAACTAGCAGCAATGGGATGAAATCTAATTGCATAAGGTTCTGAAGAACGAGTAAGCTCTCTTAATAAACCATCCAATCGTTCTTCTATCGCATCCAATGCCAGACGTTGATTATATTTACTTTCTTGACTTAAAGCAGCTTTTACATCTTTACTAATTCTACTAAAACTACGTAATAGAGCACTAGTTGGGCCACCTAGTTCTCCAGCAGCTAATTTACTATGTGCATTGCCTATATTTATCACATCAGTATAACTTTGTAAACGCCTTGCATCCAGCTCAATTTGTGCTTCTTTAGCAGCCCAATTTTGATGAGTAGTTATCAAATATTCTATAGCAGATTCTCCTCCTGTTAAGTCTCGTTCTGCTATCATTACTAAATAAGTTTCTAGTCCAAATAAAGGCAAATGTTGCTGTTCATCCCAAAATGCTGCATGTAAGTATAATAAATTACCATCTGTATTTCTTTCATCAGCGTGATGTAATATTAAATTCCAAGCTGCTTGAAAAGGATAAAATAATATTGGTCGCCACCAACTAAAAGTCAAACCTAGTATTAATGCTAATAAAGTTATGGGTAAAGTTATAGAATAATGCCCCATAATCAATGTAAAAATAATATAAGTTCCAGCACTACCAAATATTCCAGCAATTATTCCGGCCCAAGAATTAGCAATCCGTTTAGCTAATACGTAAGGAAAAGCGAACAATAACATATATAATATCGCATTTTCAATTCCACCATATATGCCTATAATTAGAGGATATAAAATAATGTTCCAACTGGAAATAGTTAATATATTTTTAATTAAGATTAATAAAGCTAAAAATAAACAAACACTGATACCTACATTTAAACTTTGTCGCCATTTCCAGGTTAAAAAAAACCAAATTAAAGTTATAGCTAAACTAAATATACTGACGATTAAACCGTCATAAGCTAATACATATAAAGTTCCCGTTTGCATCCAAGCTGCACTTGGTGCTAATACGCTCATTAATCCTACTATTGAAAATACTGCTAACCCGCTTATAAATACACCAATTACAATACTACCAATTTGACGATATTGGGGATGAGCAACAGTTGTTTTAGTAGTGCTATACATAATACTACCAGCACAACTAGCGGTAAAAATCCCTAATGCTACAGTCCATAAACTTCTATAATCAATATCTTGTAAACTAGTTTGTAGATCAAATATATTTAGCATAACAGCAATTGCGATATTTTCTGCCATACTAAAAACCAATAAACTATCCATGTTATCAAAATTGTATTCACTAAACCCAATAGGTAAACTTAGCAATATACCACCAAAGATGCCAACTATAATTCCAAATGCTACTGAGACGGCAAAACCACCTAAAATTCCAAATACAAAACTAAATGCTAAGGAATAAACACTAGTTAAAATTAGGATTTCACTGGGAATATTAAATAACCACAAACTAATGGTAACTAAACTACAAACCCAAATCGGCCATAATCCAAATCCTAAATATAATAATTTTTGAAGTTCTTTTTGTTGCCAATGAAAATTATGTAAATCAGCTAATACAAAGTCTGGAGCTAAGTTAGAATCAATGTTATTAATATAAGCTTGCCAAGTTGAAGGTTTGAATATTAGCCAACTAAATATAACTAAACTAGCTAAAATTTGACTTTTTGGTAAAATTATATTTGGCATATTTCAAAAATGAGATTAAAAAGCAAATGGTATAATACTTATTATTTTTATCTATTAACCCTAGTATTATACACCATCAATTTATTTAGAGCTAACTGAGTAATTTATGAAAAAATTGAAAGCTATCCATTATGGGAAAGTTGAATTATTTCCAGAGTCAAATCTGATACTTATATATTGAGCGATGGTGCTACAGTTGTTAGCGAGCGTGGAACTGCCGATTTATTGGGAATTGACAAAAAGCTCTTGAGTAAAATGAGAAAAGATTGGCCACCAAAGATAATAAAACCATTTATTATGAAAAGTTCGTTTGTGACATATAGATCAATAAAAGTTACTGCTAAAAATAGTTCTCAGAAAGGTAAGAATATTGTTGTTTATGATATCGGATTTATCTAATCTTTTATAACTGGATACGCATCAGCTTTTACAAGCGGTAAATTGAAATCAGATCAGATAGCTATTGGAGAAAGATGTATGTCTTTGCAGTCAACACTTATTAGTAATATTTTAGGTGCCTCTGTCCAAGAACAGGTATAATTTAAATTAGATAGATTGCAGTGAATGATTATTTTTGATTAAGAATTGCTAAAATATCCAAAAACAATCTTGGAGATCAGTAAGCATATGAAATATAATCCAACTGTAACTATCCTTAGTTTTATATTAGGAGAAAAAAACCATTAAAAAATAAATGATAATTGCATAATGAGAATGTAAAGGGTAAATAATAGTAATAAAACTAACTAAACCCAATAAAAACCAAGTTTGATTTTTTATATAAGGACTACATATATACAATGAACTTGGCGGTTGCGAAAAGAATTACTTTTGTGATTTTATTGCCATATCCATTATCATAAGAATTCCTGTTTTATTCAAGAATATTATTATGATTTACCATTCAATCTGTCAAAGTGCAGATTAATTAGTGATTATTAACAACACAACTTAGGAAAATGTATGCCACTTCTACAAATATCAGAACCAGGACAAGCTGCTGCCCCTCATCAACATAAACTTGCTGTCGGTATTGATTTAGGTACTACTAATTCTTTGGTAGCATCGGTTCGCAGTGGCATATCAGATACTCTTCCTGATATTAAAGGTCGACATTTATTACCATCAGTGGTTTATTATTCTAAAGATAAAATGCCAATTGTAGGTAAGATTGCCAAACAATTTGCTAACACCGATCCTTTAAATACTATTGCTTCAGTTAAACGTTTGCTAGGACGTGGAATTGAAGATATTAAAACTACTGGTACTCGTTTACCGTATGATTTTGCCGATAAAAAAGGTATGCCAGTAATTCGTACTGCAGCTGGTGATAAAAGTCCAGTCCAAGTTTCCGCAGATATTTTAACCAGTTTAAAACAAAGAGCAGAAGCAAGTTTAGGTGGAGATTTGACCGGAGTGGTAATCACCGTTCCAGCCTATTTTGATGATGCTCAACGTCAAGCAACTAAAGATGCGGCAACTTTAGCTGGATTAAATGTATTACGTTTATTAAATGAACCAACAGCAGCAGCAGTAGCTTATGGCTTAAATAAAGAAGGAATTCATGTAATTTATGATTTTGGTGGTGGAACTTTTGATGTTTCAATTTTACGTTTGCATAAAGGCGTATTTGAAGTAATGGCTACGGCTGGCGATTCGGCATTGGGTGGCGATGATATAGATAGAATTATTGCCCAATGGATAATGCAACAAGCAAATATTGCCAGTGATGCTGAACATCACCATATTCGAGAATTGTTGGCCACTGCCTGCACTGCTAAAGAAACTTTAACCAATGCGACTACGGCTAAATTAAATATTAAATTAGATGATGGTATTAGTTGGCAAGGGCAATTAACTCATGAGCAATTTAATGAATTAATCGACCCAATAATTCAAAAAACTATTATTCCATGTCGCCGGGCAATGCGAGATTCTGGTTTAACGATAGATGATATTAATGAAGTAGTTATGGTTGGCGGTTCTACGAGAATGCCACGAGTACGAGAAAAAGTTGGAGAATTCTTTAACTGTTCACCACATATAGATATCGATCCAGATAAAGTAGTAGCTATTGGAGCTGCAATTCAGGCCGATATTTTAGCTGGCAATAAACTTGATAATGATATGTTATTGTTAGATGTTATTCCTTTGTCATTGGGTATAGAAACGATGGGAGGTTTGGTAGAAAAAATAATAACTCGTAATACCACAATTCCAATTGCTAAAGCTCAGGATTTTACTACTTTTAAAGATGGTCAAACTGCAATGTCAATTCATGTATTACAAGGTGAGCGAGAACTAGTTTTAGACTGTCGTTCGTTAGCTAGATTTGAATTGAAAAATATTCCACCAATGGTAGCTGGAGCAGCTAGGATTCAAGTAACTTTTCAAGTTGATGCCGATGGTCTATTGAATGTTAAGGCTAAGGAAGAAACTACTGGTGTACATAGTGAAATTGTTGTTAAACCTTCCTATGGCTTGCAAGATAATGATATTGAACGTATGTTACGAGAATCATTAGAATATGCTCAAGATGATATAGCAATTAGAAATTTACGAGAACAACAAGTGGAAGCTGATAGAGTTATCAATGCCTTACGAGCTGCTCTTAAATCTGATGGCAAACATTTATTAAAACATAGTGAATTTTTAGATATTAATTCTGGCTTGAATAAATTATTAAAAGTTAAGCAAGGCAATGATATAAAAGCAATTAAACAAGCGATTGACCATTTAGATACTATAACCCAGTCTTATGCTCAAAAACGGATGGATACGGCTGTTCATAAAGTTATGAAAGGTCATAATGTTAATGAATTTGCGGAGAATTAAAATGCCTCAAATTATATTTTTACCTCACCCGGAAATTTGTCCAGATGGAGAAGTAATTGAAACAGAATCTGGTACTAGTGTATTAGATGCTGCTCTGACAAATGGAATTGAAATTGAACATTCTTGTGAAAAAGTTTCGGCATGTACAACTTGTCATGTGATTATTCAAGAAGGTTTTGACTCTTTAACAGAAGCTTCAGAAAATGAAGAAGATATGTTAGATAAAGCCTGGGGATTAACAACAGAATCACGTTTAAGTTGTCAAGCAATAGTAACAGATCAAGATTTAGTAGTGGAAATTCCTAAATATTCTATTAATTTAGCTAAAGAAAATCACTAATTGTATATTGGAGTATAATATTTACTAATCGAATTCATCTAAACTTATGCCTAAATATAGC
>DRQV01000228.1 GCA_011371325.1 Thioploca sp. | reverse complement strand
GTTGGCAACGAGAAAATAGTATTGCATTTTTATTTGAAGTAAATGCTACTAGAGGTGGGGATGGCAAACTTCCAGCAACGGTTGGGTTTAGAAGAATTGTAGTTCCAACTGATAACGGCAGTAAATATAATGGAAAAATAAAATCATATATTGATAATGACACTGATAGTACCACCCTACCTAAACTTGAAGTTACCTATCAGATTGCTTTCCAAGAAAATGTATCTGAAAAACAAAAGGTTGGTCTGCGATTTGAGGCTATTGATATTCCTCGTGGAGCTAAAATTAAAGATGCTTATTTAGTTTTCAACAGTGCAGAAGATACTAGCACTAATGCCAAACTTACTATTCAAGCAGAAACAACTAGCTCTGCAACTTTTACTGAAGAACCATTTAATATTAGTAATCGGGAATTAACCACTGCATCAGTATCATGGTCACCCAATAATTGGGCTAAAGGGTTATCCTATGAAACTCCTAATTTAAAAAATATTGTTCAAGAAGTTGTAGATAATTCCGATTGGTGTAGTGGTGATTTAGCGTTTATCATTTCCTCTGAGGATTTAACCTCAATTCGTAAAGCATCATCATTTGATTATATGTCAGGTTTATCGCCTGAACTAAGAGTGCGTTTTGATACTGAGGATATTAAACCTGGTGGTGGTTGTGTGAATCAAACTTATTACTCTAAAATTTCAGAACGATTTGATGATGCTGAAGAAAAAACTAGTGGTAGTGAAGATGGCTTAGTCTATTTGGCTAGTCCAATCTTAGAAACCGGTATGCGTGATAAAGAATCACGTCTAATTGGATTTCGTTTTAGAGAGATTCCGATTGGTAATGGAGCTGAAATTGTTGGAGCTAATTTAATGGTTAGTGCCTATGCTAAAAATAGTACTGATGCCACTTTCCAAGTCTATGGTGAATTATCTCCCAATCCTACAGAGTTTTCTGCCGATGATAACAATCTTAGTTCCAGAAAACCAAAAACTACTAAAGTTGAATGGGTTCCAAAAATTTGGGAAAAAGGTAAAATCTATAGAACCCCTAATATTGCTAGTGTACTACAAGATATTGTTGATCAAGCTGAATGGAAAGCTTATGGCGATATAGTTTTACTTATAGAAGGTGATTCTAATTCTCGTGGTCGGCGAGATATAGTTTCATTTGATAATAATCAGGCTCTTGCGGCTACCTTGCGGATTCAAGTTAAAGGTAAATTGGGTGAAAATGGACAAGGCGATATTTTAACAGTACGTAGACGATTGAAAAGTTTAGTTAAAAGAATGCGAATTCCAAATAGTCGTACTCCAATTGTGGGAGCATTATTTGAATCGGCTCAGTATTACTTAGGTAAAAGAGTTACCAATGGTAGAAGTCGTAATAATGAATCATTTCATTTGGTTAGTCATCCAGCAACCCATGATAGCAAAAATAATATTCCAGATGGATGTAATATTAACTTAAATCCTTATGCAGTTGAATGTGCAGGAGAAGAAGTAGCTGGTGTAGCTAATTATACCCCACCATCTCAGTCAACTAGTAGTTGTCAAAGTAGTCATATTGTATTACTTACCGATGGACGAGCTAATGTAACCAAAGCTCAGGCTATTGCCCAAAAAAAAGATGCTTTGACTTTACTACCTAATAGTAAATGTATTGATAATTTTGAATTAAATGGCAAAAATATTAAAATTTCTGAGCATGAAGCCTGCGGGATAGATTTAGCTGATTATATAGCAGCAGAGCATAATATAATTGTTCATACTATTGGTTTCCAATTAGGAACTGCTTGGTTAGGCCGGTATAGAGTAGGAGAAAACTATGTTGTTGGGCCTAAAAATGGAGTCTATTTTGATATTAATGAAACCGATACAGAAATTAGTACTACCAACTTAAAGGGTAGATATATAAGTAATTCAAAACGTGGATCAGTACTTAATTATGTTAAAGATAAAGATGAAACTGAAGACAATATCAAAGCAGTTGATTATTTATGCCGGTTAGCTTCCCCTGGTAGTGGTAACTATGAGAAATGTAGTGGTCGGAATTTTTATTTGGCTAAAACGGTTGAGGAATTAGAAACTGCTTTTACTAACATTAGTGCTCAAGCAACCACAACTAATAGTTCATTTGCAGCTCCAAGTATATCAGTTGATAATCTTAATAAATTAAGACATAAAAATGACGTTTACTATTCTGTATTTAGACCAACACCAGAACCACGTTGGCATGGTAATGTTAAAAGGTATAAATTTATAGATGGAAGTTTAAAAGATTCTAGAGGCAATGAAGCTACCGATGAAGAAGGTTATATTGCAGATACTAGTAGAAGTTATTGGAGTGATTTAGATGATGGTGGTAATGTCACTGCTGGCGGAATTGGTGGAGAATTATCTAGTTCAGATAGGAAAATTTATACTCATTTTGGGTCATTAGCTCCAGGAATTGATCATAAGTCTAGTGTGGAAAAATTCAAGATAGAAGAATTTGATGAAGCTACTACAGATTTTCATGATAAATTGATTGCAGAATTGTTAAAAAACACTAATGATGATTTAGCGGAAACTACTGAAGAAGATAGACTGGAGCAGGCTCAAACAATTATAAAATGGATAATTGGAAAAGATGTGACTATTGGAGAAGGTTCTTCAACTGTTGGTCAATCCGATACCGAAGGAAGTGAAGAATCCAAAGATACTATAGAAACAAAAATTGCTGGTGATCGTTGGCAAATTGCTGAACCATTACATAGTAGTCCTAGAGTACTTTCTTATACCGGAGTCCCAGAATCCGAAGATAATAGCGATACAAAAGCGGAAGAAAGTAGATTATTTGTTGGAACTAATGATGGTTTAATTAGAATGAATAATGTTGCTGATGGTAAGGAAATTTGGTCATTTTTACCAGAAGAATTACTATCAAAACAATTGGATATGAAAAATCAAGTTGCTGATTCACATTTATATGGAATGGATGGTAGTCCAACTTTTTTTGTTAATACTAGCGATGGACAAATTATTAAATCAAGAGGTAATTTCGCTACGATGTTCATTGGTATGCGACGTGGTGGTAGAAATATCTATGCACTTGATGTAACGGATAAGGATAATCCACCAAAATTGAAATGGGTTATTAAAGGTGGGGTAACAGATGGTAAAAATAATTTTACTAAATTAGGTCAAACTTGGTCTACTCCTATAACAACAGAAGTAGATGAAAGTTTTTGTCCTTATGCCTGGTGTAAAGTTGTAATGTTTGCTGGTGGTTATGATCCACTTGCAGATGGAGAGAATAAATTCAATCCAATTAAAAATGTTACGATGGGAAATGCTATTTATATGGTAGACCCTGATACTGGTGAACTGTTATGGTGGGCTGGTAACGATGATAAAGCAGATTTAGTATTAAAAAATATGAAATATGCAATTCCTTCTGATTTATTATTGCAAGATACAACTAGTAATGGTATTACAGATCGTATTTATGTTGGTGATATTGCCGGACAATTGTGGCGAATTAATATAGATACAAAAGAGGACACTGTAGGTGGTGTTATGGCAAAATTAGGGGAAATTACTAGTAGTGGCCCTAATAGACGCAGTTTCTTTTATCGACCAGCTCTAGCTCGTATCAATTCTACTAACATTCTGACCGCAGTTACTGGAGCTCGTCCTAATCCTTTATCTCTTGGAACTAGTGGAAATGGCAGATATTATGCACATGATCAATTTTATGCTATTCTTGATCCAACCAAAGATTTTGATTTTAATAAACCTATAATCTTAAATAATTTAGAAAATGTTACTGACTGGAATGAAGGTGATATAAATTTACAAGATACTGATAAGGACGGTTGGTATTTTGATTTACAAGAGTCTGATGGAACTTGGATAGGAGAAAAAGGTTTAGGGAAACCATTAGTAATTGGTGAAAATGTATTTTTTATCACTTATGTTCCACCATCATCTGCTACTACCAAAACTATCGATGGTAGTTGTGGGTCTTTTAATCCTGGTTCTAGTCGTTTTTATGCTATTAATTTACTCGATGGTGGACCAGCTTTTGATAAGAAAAATGATGGAGATGGTTATGATACTAATAAACGTGGTCAAGATAGTTCTGATCGTGCATTAGAGGTATCTACTTTATCTTTTGACCCTATTGTTATGTATACAGAAAATTCAACGCAAGCAGTAATTGCTGGTACAGAAAGTATTATAGAAACTCCTATACCACCAGCTAGAATTTTTTGGATGCAAAAATAAATTTTCCAGTTCCTGAATTGAAAAATATTCAGGTAACTATCGAAAGGATATATTATATGAATAATAAAGGATTTTCGTTAATTGAATTGATGATTGTTGTAGCAATTATTGGAGTAATAACTGCTATTGCTTACCCAACTTATCGTCAACATGTATTAGAAAGTAATCGGTTTGAGGCAAAATCAGCATTGATGGAATTATCCCGATTACAAGAAGAATTTGATATTGAAAACAATCAATATGCTAGCAATTTTGGTACCGGTTCAAACGGTATAGATATGGAACGAGCCGGTTTTGTAAAATATAAAGGGAAATTTATCTCGAAAAATTTTAAGTTAGATTTATTAAATGGTTATTACGAGCTTAGTCTAACTGGAAATGGTAATGAGTATATATTAACTGCTGATGCTATTGGAACTCAACTACAAGATACAGAATGTCTTCAATTTACTATAGATCAAGCAGGTAGAAAAACAGCTACTAGTGATAAATGTTGGTAATATGAAATATTTAATAATACTTGGTTTAATTGCTTCAACATATGTTAATGCCGGAATTATATCACCAATTAACTTATCTATTTCTAAACAAACTTATAAACTGGAAAATAATTATTTAGACTTAAAATCAAATCGTACTAATTTACTAATTTCCAGTGTAGCTTTAGGCACTGCACTTTATGGAGCTACTGCTTGGTGGAATGATAGTTCAACAACTTTTAAAATTAGACATGAAGGTTGGTTTGATGCCGATACTCCAAATGGTGGAGCTGATAAATTAGGTCATGGCTACTCTTTTTATGTTAGCACTCGCTTATTAAAAAAAGGTTTTCAATGGGCTGGACACAGCAGTAAACAGGCAGCTCAATTAGCAGGTTTGACTTCTGCCGCTTTGTCAGTAGGAGTAGAAATAATGGATGGTTTCACCGATAAATATGGTTTCAGTACTGAAGATGTAATCATGAATTTATCTGGAATCGGTATGGGAGTATTTTTGGAAAGCTATCCAAAATTGGATGAGTTATTTGATTTTCGGTTAAAATACTGGCCTTCCGATGATGCCAGAGAATTAAAAGAATATGATCCATTAGCTGATTATTCCGGCCAAACTTACTTATTTATAGTGAAAGCTAGTGGTGTACCTGTTTTACGACAAAATACATTTTCCCGTTATTTAGAACTTGCTGTTGGTTATGGAACTAGAGGTTATCAACCAACTGATGGTACTGGTAGACAAGAAATATCACGCCATTTATATTATGGTATTTCAGTGAATTTATCTTTATTACTAAATGATACGGTATTTAAGAAGAATGGTATTTACAAAAATATAACTGAAAATTTGTTAGAATATTTACAAATACCAGGAACAAGTTTGCTAGTAGATGATAAGCTTTAACTACTCCTTTTGATAAAGGAAATTTTAATAATTTACTGATTAAATACAGTCCTGATCATCCTTGAGATGAATATGGATAAATATCATTAACCCAAAAATTTCAGGTTCAATTTTGAAAATTTTTCTATTACTATTGATAATTATCTTTAATACCTCTGGCTGTGGTAAAAAAGGTGATTTAATTCGTCCAGCATTTACAAAAATAAATCAACAAAATGTTGAAATTAGTATAATATTTGATATGTATCCAAGATAATATCATGAAATATCTGCAAATTTTAGTGATAGTATCTCATACTGCCAAAGCTAATCCTGAATTATAAAAAAATCTTTTTTAGTAGCTATCGACGATATTGGCAACCTACTAACCATCACTAATCAATCTTTTACTAATGAATCCTTTTATTCAGCAGCTTGTTGATGATTTAAAAACATTTTCTTCAGAATTGCTATTGCCTGGTTTACACGCTACTCAAAGAGTTTCTACAGATATGGGAACCGTAGCTAGTACCACTGCTTTATTAAAATCTATAGATTTTTTAACCAATTTAATCCCCCAACTAGTTATTGAATTACAAACTACTGACTCAACTCATAAAGTTATAGTTAATTATACTCTTTCACCCAAAAGAGCAACATTTTCCCATCGACCTAATGACTATCAATTAGATTACAATAAACGTTTATTGCCAGCTCATTGGGTAAATTTTTTACCAGCAGCTGAAACTAATACTTTACCTTTACGTTGGTTAATGCACTTATTAGATTTGCAAAGAACTGCCTTGGAAAAAGTATATACTCGTACGATTAAATATATTGATGACTCTTTGTTGACTCAACGGGGACAGTCAAGCTATGCTCAGAATGATAGAGCTACTTTACTAAATATGCGTGCCAGATTAAATGAAGCATATAAAAAACTAGAACATGCCAAGGTTACATTATTACGCATTGTACGCGTGCAATTAGTCCCAACTTCTAATTTCCCAAATCCTTATCCACGTTCAGAAGCATGGTTACGTTTAAGAAGATTTGCCCAACAATTAATCCAACCTAAAGAGTATTTACCTAGTTTTTTACATAATTTATTACATGGAACTGTTGAAATTGCTGATACTCCTTATTTATATCAACGTTGGTGTGGAATAAAATTACTAGCAACTTTTCAAAACTTAGGTTGGACATGGCATGATGACCCGACAGGAGCTTTATTTTTGGGCGGTGAAGTGCGTTTATATAAAGCTGATGTTGAATTAAGTATTTGGATAGAACCACGTTTATCACGTCACCGTAGTCATCCCAGTGGATTTGTTTGTAAAGAAGTGACAGAAACTCATCCTGATTATCTAATTGTAACACCAGGGCCAAGTGGAATAGATGCCTTTATTTTAGACCCAACTACAACTGCTGATGCAGAAATCAGACATGGCAAATCAAAATATTTAAACACTGTAGAGGCAATTGCAATGGCTAATATTGCTGGTATTCCAATAGTACGTAATCCTCTTCGAGCTTGGTCAGCAGCACCTTTACATACACTATATTGTGAATTAGAAGATTCAGAAGGACGTACCGGAACTATTCCTATGCATCCATTATATTGGACCCCTCAACCACTGAATGAATGGGTGCAAGATATTCATAACTATGCCTTAGCCTGGGGAACTGGCAAAATGTTACAAGAGTGATTAGCTCTAAATTCTTAATTAAATACAGAAGGATATCAAATATTTATTCGGTATTGTTGGGGATTATAAAATTTAGAAATTTATATATAGCTTGACATGAATAACCATATATCATTATAATCTCTCTTCCCAATAAGAATATTAAAATTACCATTGATACAACTCCACATATATATTTTTAATTATTTGTAGTAAAGAAAATTTGTTTATCATAGAAAGCTTCCCAAAATAACAATTCTACAATGATATAAATACTATCCACTAATTGCTGGTATTTGCTTATTAGAATTTCCACATTGGATTATTGATCATGACTATAGAGACTCATTCAGCTTTGGCAACTGGTTATCAACTAGAGGAATATCGTATTTTATCTGTTATTGGCCAAGGTGATTTTGGTATAACTTATTTAGCTCAAGATACAAGAGAAAATCAACAGGTTGCAATAAAAGAATATTTTCCAGATAATTTAGCAGTAAGAGGAAATAACTCTATCCAACCTAAATCTCAACAAGATGAAAAAAACTTCATTTGGGGATTGGAGAGATTTTCTCAAGAAGGTAAATCGCTTACTAATTTAAATCATCCTAATGTAGTACGAGTTTTAAATTTTTTTAAAGCCAATAATACTGCCTATATTGTAATGGAATATGAGCAGGGACAAAATTTAGAACATGTTTTAAGTAATACTCTGTCAGAAGATGAAATTAAAACTGTTTTGCCACCTCTTTTATCTGGTATACATACAGTACATGAAGCAGGTTTTTTACATCTAAATATAAAACCCAGTAGTATTTATTTACGTGATAAAGATCGTACCCCAGTATTATTGAATTTTGGAACTGCTAATTATGCCATGGGTCGTTTGCATAGGAAGGCAATTGTGACACCAGGTTATGCACCATTTGAGCAGTATCAAACCAAAGGGCCACAAGGGCCATGGACTGATATTTATGCTTTGGGAGCTATATTATATCGAGCTGTTACTGGCAAAACTCCATTAGAAGTTTTAGATAGAATTAATGAAATTACTCGTAATAAAAGTTCTGATCCATTATTACCAATTGTGGGGATAAAAGAGAAATATTCTGATAGTTTATTGCATAGTATTGAATGGGCATTACAAATTGCAGAAGAAGATCGACCTCAAACAGTTCAGCAATGGGCAAATTCCTTGTTACCCAATTTTTCTAAAACATTAAAACGGTGTGAAGCAGCTCAAAATTGGAAAGTACAAGTTAATAGTTGGATTGTAATTACTTTAATAATGGTCGCTGTAAATATTGGTTATGTGGCTTATTCTAAATATAATATATCTCAATTACAACAAGAATATAAGAAATTATTACAAGATAATAATATTAAACAAGTAAAACTCCAAAAGAATCTTGCAACAACTCAACAAAATTTAGTCGCAACTAAAGATAAGATGGCTATTGTTAAGCAGCAAATTGCGGAATTACAAGAAGACAATTATTCTTTACAAAATCAGCTAAATACTTATCAAGATGAAACTGAGAAAGTTTATACTCTAGGTGCTATTATTCGTGATAAATTGCCTGATGGTAGTTATGGACCTGATATGGTTTGGTTACCAGGTGGTAAATTTATGATGGGAGATATTCAAGGCAATGGAGAGGATAATGAAAAACCAGTACATTGGATGTCAGTTGATAGTTTTGCTATGGGACGTTATGAAATAACATTTGCTCAATACGACCGTTTCGTTACAGCCATTGAAAAAGATAAACCAGATGATGCCGGATGGGGTCGTGGAGTAAGGCCAGTAATTAATATCTCTTGGTATGATGCTTATGCTTATGCTCATTGGTTAAGTAAACAAACCGGTCATAAATATCGCTTACCAACTGAAGCAGAATGGGAATATGCTGCAAGAGCTGAAACAATTAGCCAACATTGGTGGGGAGATGATTCTATATCTTGTTCAGAATGCAGTGATAAAACTATGCCTGTAGGTTCTTCTTTGCCAGCCAATGGTTTTGATTTATATGATATGAATGGTAATGTTAGAGAATGGACTTGTTCAGAATATGTGGAAAATTATATTGGTAAAGAAAGAATATGCGTATATCGTAATGATAACGTATCCAGAGTAGAACGAGGTGGTTCTTGGTTAAATTCAGATATGCGAGTGTCAGCTCGTTATCATAGTTTACCAGACCAAAAATATCTTAATGTAGGATTTCGTTTAGTAAGAGAGTATTGATATATTCTAACCCAATGAAACTAAAAGACCCGAAACTAGTAGTTCAAGCAGCTCCTTTTTTACAGCAAGGTTTAACCACTCCTCAAGCTATGCTTGATGTAATTTATGCGTTAATTCCTATCACTTTGTTATCAACATACTTCTTTGGGATTGGAGTACTCTTTATCCTGATGACAACAATTATAGGGGCAATATTAACCGAATGGATGTTTTCGTCTAATAAATCACTATTTGATGGTAGTGCAATCTTAACTGGTTTATTACTTGGTTTAACGTTGCCTCCCAGTTTACCATTATGGATGGCTTTTGTTGGCAGTGTGATTGGAATTGGATTAGGTAAAACTATTTGGGGTGGATTAGGTAATAATTTGTTCAATCCAGCTTTAGTAGGCAGAGCATTTTTATTGGCTAATTTTCCGATAGCTATGACAACTTGGATTCCCAAAGCAGATAGTTGGTTCACTATCCCAGCTAGTAATTTAGCAATGCCATTTATGCAAGCACCAGATGCTGTAACTATGGCTACTCCTTTAGGAATGATGAAATTTGAGCATCAAGCTACTCCTTTATTTAATTTAATGATTGGAGATTCAATAGGTTCTTTTGGAGAAACTTGTGGATTATTAATAATTTTAGCTGGAATTTATTTAATTTTACGTCGTAGCATTGACTGGCGGATTCCAGTAGCAATTCTAGGTTCAGTTACTATATTTACTAGCTTATTATTTATGTATAATTCGGATATTTATCCAAGTCCATTATTTGCTATATTTTCAGGTGGCTTATTATTTGGAACTTTTTTTATGGCTACTGATCCAGTGACTTCGCCTTTAACTCCAAAAGGAGCTTGGATATTTGGGATTGGAATTGGAATTATTGTGGTATTAATTCGAGTATTTGGAGGTTTTCCTGAAGGAGTGATGTATGCCATTTTGTTAATGAATGCTACTGTACCTTTAATTGAACGTTATACTCAACCACGAGCATTTGGACATAAATTTTAAAACCTCATAGATTTTTAATAAAATCCATTCTGAACTATCATCTTCTACATAATCAACTACAGTGCTATCCTCAATGTATAAATACCATCTGCAATATCTTCAAATTACGAAACTCTTAGGAGCTGGATCAATTGCTGTTCACCACCTTCAAAGGGCAATCCTATTTAGCTATAGGATAAAAAATTAGCATTTATTTATGTAGCATCAGTTCTTGCTCCCTATTCAAAGAAGTTTTATCACTTAAATATAGCTATTTATATTTCTTTGTATTTTAGTCAGATAATTATGTAAATTTTAATACGGTCGCCCTAATTTTTCCGATAAATTTTTACTTTTGTCTAAAAAAATGAGAAACTATATTGGTTATATCATTTTTACATGGAAGTTAAGAGTGAATCCGTACTATGGAATATTTTAATTTAAAAAATCTAGGAGTGCTAATGGTAAACTTACGTAAACTAGTTCTTCTGACCGCAGCGTTAGCTATAACAGCTAATGTATTTGCGGTAGAAAGCTTAGAAGATGTAATGAAACGGCGTGGATTGACCGAAAAAAATGTGTTAGCTGCAGCTAAGACATATGTTCCAACTGGAGGACGAGACGAGTATATCGCTTTTAGTTCTGGTGGACAGAGTGGTCATGTTCTTGTATATGGTATCCCATCAATGCGGATATTAAAATATATTGCAGTTTTTACCCCAGAGCCTTGGCAAGGTTATGGTTTTGATGACGAATCTAAGGCTGTGTTGGCTGAAGGCAAGATTCAAGGTAAAGATATAAATTACGGTGATACCCATCATCCTGCTTTATCAGAAACTGATGGTAAATATGATGGTAAATTCTTATTTATTAATGATAAAGCTAATCCTCGTATCGCAGTTATTGACTTGCACGATTTTGAGACCAAGCAAATCGTAGTGAATCCAGTATTTAAATCTTCGCATGGCGGTGCATTTGTAACTGAAAATACTGAGTATATAATTGAAGCAGCACAGTATCCAGCTCCATTTGAAAATGAGTATGTACCATTAGAGAAATTTAATGAACGTTATCGCGGTGGTATGACCTATTGGAAATTTGATCGAAAAATTGGTCGAATTGATGCTAGTAAATCATTTACTGTAATGGCTCCTCCTTATAGTCAAGATTTATCTGACTTTGGTAAAGGTCCTAGTAGCGGCTGGTCTTTCACAAATTCCTTCTGTTCCGAACGTTATGTTGGTGGAATTATGCAAAACAAACCTCCATTTGAAGCTGGTTGCTCTGCTAAAGATACTGATTTTCTTCATGTAGTTAATTGGAAAAAAGCTGCAGAACTAGTTGCTGCTGGTAAAGCCACTAAGATCAATGGTCATAACGTAATCACCATTGAAACTGCAGTTAAAGAAGGCATAATATTCTTAATTCCAGAACCTAAAAGTCCACATGGAGTTGATGTTAGTCCAGATGGTAAATATTTAATAGTTTCTGGTAAGTTAGACAGTCATGCTTCTGTATTTAGTTTTGCCAAAATTCAAGCTGCGATTCAATCTGGTAGTTTTGAAGGCAAAGATAATTATGGAATTCCAATTATCAAAATGCAAGATGCACTACATTTACAGGTACAAGTTGGTTTAGGCCCATTGCATACTCAATATGATTCTAAAAAATGTGTAGTTTATACTTCTATTTACGTTGATTCTCAAGTTACTAAATGGGATTATTGTGAAGGCAAAGTATTAGATAAGATTTCCATCCATTACAATATCGGCCATTTGATGACTATGCAGGGTGATTCAGTAGAACCAGAGGGTAAATATTTGGTTGCTTTGAATAAATTAGCAATTGACCGTTTTAATCCTGTTGGTCCATTACATCCTCAAAATCATCAGCTTATTGATATCAGTGGTGATAAGATGGAATTATTATATGACATGCCATTACCTTTGGGTGAACCACATTATGCGGTAGCTATTAACGCTAAGACTCTGAAACCAGGTGTACGCTATAGATCTGGTTGGAATAGTAGAACTGATAAAAAATCTAAGTTCAAAACTCGAGCTGGGCGGGAAAAAATCGTTCGTACTCCAGGTAAAGTTGAAGTATTTGGTACTACCATTCGTTCCCATATAACCCCAGAAATTATTGAGGTAACTGAAGGTGATGAAGTTGAATTACATTTCACTAACTTAGAACGAGCTGAAGATGAAACTCATGGTTTTGCTATGTACGGCCAAAACGTCAATTTATCATTAGAACCAGGTAAAACTGTAAGTACTACCTTTATTGCTGATAAGGCTGGTGTTTATCCATACTATTGTACTGAGTTCTGTTCTGCTCTACATTTAGAAATGGAAGGTTATTTATTAGTTAAACCAAAAGATTATAACGATGATACTAAAAAATCTTCTGTTGGAGCAACTTATACTAAAGCTGATTATGAAAAACAGGTTAAGGAAAATATAGCAACTCAAGCTATTATTGACCAAGTTGTTGGCATTATTTTAGGCCAAAATTATAAGGATTTCCCACCAGTTGTAGCTTTGGTAGAAGATGCTGTTGACCAATTAGGTTTTGCTAAGGAGGCTAAGGCTAAAGCTGATGCTGCGGCAGCAAAAGAAGATTGGCAAAATGCTACTTTATGGGCTGGTCAATGGTGGCAGTATCAGGTTAAAGCTGCTGACATTGGTTTGCGTGCTAAAACTTATCTGGAACAGCATGGTGCTGTGAAGTTGGATAAAAAGTAGGTTTTTAATTAAATTGAGGACGTGTTCTTTGCGGACTCGTCCTTGGTTTAAGAAATATACACTTGACATGCCTCCCCAAGTTTTTTCTATTCAACGCAATCTATTTAGGAAAGCATTCATTAATACTAAATACTTTCTTCATTATATCTAAGGCCGTTTTAATCTCAATCTTCTCACATTATAACCCTTGTAAGAGCTTACTTTCATATTACTAACTATTATTTATACTTAGATAGTTGCACCTATATGTTTTTCACTTCTTCATGTTCAGGTGTGACTGATATACCCTACCGTCAAGACTATTCCATTTTACTTGGCAGTTCATCCTACACAGTTTGAATGCGTAAGCCCTAAATATTTTAAATTTTTTCTCCTGTACAAAAAAGATAAGTTATGTTTAAATTTAGTTCTAGGTAATATTATAGAATATAATTACCCTTTTCGTCTTTTCCTTATTTAAGGATGGGATTAGGGGGAAGTGCATTTAACTGAATCGAGAAATGCCATAATAAAGTTTAAAAGTAATTCCAACCTAAATTATGTCAAATATGTCAGAAAGTTATAATCTTGAAGTTAAGAAATTACAATGTATTCGGGATGACCGAATATTATTTGATAATTTAAATTTTAGCTTGTCTACCGGTCAATTATTACAAATAGAAGGCCATAACGGTAGTGGCAAAACTAGTTTGTTACGCATACTATGTGGTTTAACCTTGCCTACAGAAGGAAATATATATTGGAATGATGAAGATGTTCAAACTGTTCAAGAAGATTATTGGGCTACATTATCTTATGTTGGTCATCATCCTGGCATTAAGGGAGAATTAACTCCTTTAGAAAACTTAGCCGTAGCACAATCTTTAAGTCGTGAACCAATTGAAATTGATCTTGCCGAAGCTTTAGATCAAGTTGGTTTATATGGATTTGAAGATGTTCACACTTGTACTCTTTCTGCTGGTCAACAACGTCGAGTGGCTTTAGCTCGTTTATTGATTAGTAAAACTATATTGTGGATATTAGACGAACCATTTACAGCACTTGATAAAGCAGCTATTAAAATGATTGAAATTTGGCTAGATAAACATGCTGAACAAGGTGGTATGGCAATTCTAACTTCACATCATACGGTCAATTGTAATTATGCAACATCGTTACGAATTGGTAATTGGTAATGCGTCTGTCGGTTATTCAGCGTATTTTAGGTTTATTAATTATATTATTCAGTATTACTTTAGTACCACCTATTTGTGTATCTTTATGGTATCAAGATAATAGTTTAATAGTTTTTATTATTGCATTTTTAGTCATGTTTAGTATTGGAGTTATGCTTTGGTTTCCTGCTAGAGATGCGAAAGAAGAATTACATTTACATGATGGATTTTTAATTACTGCAATATTTTGGACTGTTCTCAGCATAGTAGGAGCACTACCATTTTTATTGTTGGCAAATGTAGAAACTGGTCAAAATCTAAATCTTGCTCAAGCGGTATTTGAATCGGTATCTGGATTTACTACTACTGGTGCTACTGTTATTAAACATATAGACAATTTGCCAGAATCTATATTATATTATCGTCAACAATTGCAATGGTTTGGTGGACTTGGAATTATTGTGTTAGCAGTTGCTGTGCTACCAATGTTAGGCATTGGAGGGATGCAGTTATATCGGGCTGAAACTCCAGGACCTATGCGAGATGAAAAATTTACTCCACGTTTGGAAAATACTGCTAAAACTCTGTTATATATTTATATCATTCTAACTATTACCTGTGCTTTATCTTATTGGTTAGCTGGCATGAGTCTATTTGATGCCATTGGTCATAGTTATTCTACTATTTCTACAGGAGGGTTTTCTACTCATGATGCAAGTTTGGGTTATTTTGACAGTCCTAAAATAGAAGCTATAGCTATGTTCTTTATTATTTTAGGTTGCTTAAATTTTACCGTGCATTTCGT
>DRQV01000227.1 GCA_011371325.1 Thioploca sp. | reverse complement strand
ATTCATTAATATCTGAGTAAATTGGTACAGATAAATAATCTGAAACAGGAGTATTGTTTAAGTTAGAACCAATAGAAACAGGATAAAAAGTTTGATCTGAACCAGAAGGACAAGAATCAATATCTCTAAAACCTTGATAACGAGCACGATAGTCACGTTGATTATTAACAATAGGTAATATTGTCGCAGTAAATCGAGCACGATTAGCATTTGAAGAATCAAAATATTGACCTAAATAAAAACCTGAATCATTTGGTATTTCAGGAACAAACGCATTAGTAATAATTTTGCGTAAACGATACCAACCTTCATGCTGTGATGTAACAGTAACTAAATAATCAGTAGCCGTACCATCAAATAAAGAAATAACGTCATCGGTAGAAAACCATAAACAAACATCATCCGGATGAACTAATGTAGCAACACATGCACTATATGCCGTATTAAGATCAGCATAATTAGAACTTTCAGTAAAAGGAAAAACAGCAGTTGTAAACTGACCAGTTGCCAATGAAGAATTAGAAAATATCAGTAATGCTACGATGTAAATAATACGAAACATGAGAAGACAAAACCAATAAGAAGAATAAAATAAGGATCAGTTAAAAACATAATTTAAAAAAATGTTGAAATTATCCATCGTTGTGCAAGACGTAAAACAGCAAAACCAATAAGCGCAAGACCGATAAAAGTTATATCAGAAACAATATCATTAGAAGATTGATTTAGTAAAATCGGCTCACCTGAATATCGACCATCGAAAAATAAAAACTTCTGAATTGAAAACATAAAAGAACCTATAAAAAAACCTGCCTCAATTAAGAGGCAGGAAACCAAGCAGGGTTTAGAAAAATGTTGCTTTTACCCAACGAACAGACATAGCAACAATAGCCAGACCAATTAAAGCAGTACCGGCAGTTGTAATATCTGATGTAACGTCAGCGATCTGAGGATCAAAAACCAAAGGATCAAGCAACGGTGCAGCAGAAGCTACGCCAGAAGCCAAAAGACCAACAAAACCAAGAATGATTTTTTTACCTTTATCAAGGATTTTAGTGAACATAATAAAACTCCGATGTCTCACGACATTGTTATTGTTAAATAAAATATTTAACGGTTAATTATTAGTCTGATTTCCTTAAGAAAGTACGCGACTAAAAACATACTTAATATACCGCCACCTAACAATATAAAATCGTCATAGGTAAGCTGGGTATTCTTTATGGTCAAATCTAAACGTGAATCAATAAGTGCATTCATATCAGCATTTGAAAAAACATCCCAAGGAACTGCACAAACAGGACGACCATTTGTTTCGGAAAATTGAGCAGCTGGACAACGAATATAAGCCATAATTTAACGCAAAGTATCAAATGAAGTTAAACGAATAACAGATGAAACAAAATGTAATTTTAATTTACGATCCATTAAACGCTTATATTCTGCTAAACAAATTTCACAAATATTATTTCGATTATTATCATTAATTTTTACAGGCGAATAATTAAGAGAAAAATCATCGCCTAAAATATCACGATCACACAATGGCGAAGGATAATAAATATCATTAGACGAAAAATAATGAATTTTATTCACACCTTTAGATGCAAAACCAATATCAAATAATTCTAATTGTTGCCATGAATAAGACATTATTTATTTCTTAGCAGGATCAACGAAAGGAACCAAAACAGGACTAACAGATAAATTCTGATATCCATCAACATAAAATGAATCAGGTGAAAGGGTATAAAAGCCTTTATTATATGGCTGCGAATCTCTTAAATTAATTGAAAATTTAACCGGATAAACCTCACCCTGGACATGAAGATATGCAACCTGAGAACGTATCTCATAAGGTTTGTTTTTTTGAGAAACACCTGATTTAACATCAACAGCAGTGCTAGTGATTTCAATTTTTAACATAGTAATATTCCTAATGTAGTGATTTAGTTATCGTGAAATTACGATTAACTTTCTGATAGAAAGAAGGTGCGACAAAATCTGATAATTCAATAACAGATTCAGAAGTTTGTTTAATATAAGTAAACTTTGAAGGATCACAAGGCAGAGCAAGGTCGATACCAATTTTACGAAGTATGCAGCGATGGTGCTGAACCTGACTTTTAGATAAATCAAATTGTTCACCATGAGACCAACGAACAGCATAAAACGCGGTAGTGTTAGCACTGCGAACAGTAGGACAAAGACCTGCAACTAAAAGCTGTTCACTAATAGTCATTAAATCAAACTTAGAAACCTGTAATTTATTAGGAACGTTTAATAATTCTTCATGTGTTTCTCTTAATATTTTCATGTCTATTCGACCGTATAATTGTTGATTTAAATAACTTAATAATCTTGATTTTAATTTAGTTTCAAAACGGACAATGCCACATTTTTTAATATGATTTAGTAGTTTAAAATAATATTTATATTCGTCAGAATCAGGTAAGTATTTACGTTTTATTTTTGGTGTAGAGTGTAAATTTAATTCAGCATATTTATTATAAATAGAAGGATAAATATAATTAGAAATTTTATTACGTGATCGTGACCGCCAATCAACGGTATTTCGATCATTGTGGAGATATGGCAACTGATTGC
>DRQV01000226.1 GCA_011371325.1 Thioploca sp. | reverse complement strand
TAGCAACATAATGCTAGACAATGGGGTGCGTACAATATTTCCAAGGGTGGAGAGTAAAACATATAGCTGATATGACAACCAAACATTACTTGAAGAAGATTTTTTAGAACGAGATCTGTTCATTTTATAGGATAAGTATCTCCAACTAAGTTACCTTGTTGTAAAATAAGAGTGCGATGACCCATACTTTTAATTAATCCCAAGGCATGCGAGGCAATTAACACTGTAACTCCCACTTGATTAAACTGTAAAAATAAATTCATAATTTCTTTGGCTAATGCAGGATCAAGATTGCCCGTTGGTTCATCTGCTAATATAATTGGTGGTTTATTAACTACAGCTCGCGCAATTCCAACTCGTTGTTGTTGGCCACCAGACAAAGTTATAGGATAGCTTTTTTCCTTGTTAAGTAAACCAACTTTATCTAAGGCTGCTCTCACTCGGCGACGAATTTCCTTATGCCCACACCCCACAACTATTAATGGTAATGCCACATTATCAAACACAGTACGATCAAATAATAACCGATGATCTTGAAACGCCATTCCTATCCGTCTTCGTAAGTAAGGTATATGGTGATTAGGTAGGCGGTTTATATTTTGCCCATTAATTAAAATTTGCCCACCAACATTACGCTCTAACAGTGCAATTAAACGCAACAATGTAGTTTTGCCAGCTCCAGAATGACCAGTTAAAAAAGCTAATTCTCCACGTTTTAAATGGAAGCTAACACTTTGCAAAGCTTGATAGCTATTTGGATAACGCTTACTAACTTCATTAAAAATAATCATTTTTGATAAATAGTCTAAAATAACTATACTAATTTACTTAATTATAATTGCAACTCGACGATTTTGAGCTTGTCCCATTTTAGTAATATTTGGCATAATTGGATTGGTTTCTCCTTCACCTCGGTAATAAATTTTATATGCTGGTACTCCCAACTTAACGAGATAATTTGCTACATTTGCTGCTCTTTTAATAGATAATTTTTGATTATAAATTTCGGAACCTATATTATCAGTATGACCTACTACTTCGATACTCTGTAATGAATATATATCAAGTTGAGCAACTAAACTCTTTAAAATATCTCCAGCTTGAGGATTTAAAACTGCTTTATTAAAAGCAAATAATATATCTCCAGCTAGATTTACATTCTTGATATTTACATTGCCACCATATCTTTTTTTATGACATTTGCCTAGCCACGCCGTATTGGGCGATTGTGGAGTTTTTACACATTCATAATCTTGAGTTACAACTGGATTTCCATGAGAGTCAACTAGATAACTATTATTCCATTCATCTGCTATTGCTAAATTTAATACACCACTTGCTAGTATTCCTAATAATATATTAAAACGCATATACTCTCCTAAGCAATTCTTAATTAAATTCAATATCATGTATTAATATAACTCATCCAATCGAGAATTTCTATAGTTAAAATAGGCTAAATGCTTTTTTACCACCATGATACTTAAGCATAATTTTTATTTCAATTGTGGAGGCATTCCGTTATAAAATACGACAATTTATGCTTTATTAACCAGTTATTTCGGGAATGAAGTAAAGCGTATTTCCCGAAATTCTCTATCTTGGTTTCAGAAAACCGTACTCCCAAAACTTCTTGAATTAGCGAAAGTATTGACTAAACTTAATCACGTAATAAAGAGACATCGCCTTTATAATTAAAAGGAATTGCCGCAGAAGTACCCGTAACATTTACTCCACCTGACAAATTATATTCAAACTTTCTATTTAATAAACTTTTAAAATCTTTCCATTCGCCGATAACACTCATTAAATTACTTGCTACATCAATCTCCAAAAATTCTTTTCCATTAGCAGGAATAGTAATGGTTTTATCAGTGCTACCAGTAGTAAATTCTTGGCCATTAATTTGTAATTTATAACTTAAACCAGTAATTGGAATTGGAATTGGATTAGGATTTTTGAGTTGTAATTTCAATTGATAATCCTGTTCTAATAAACCTAACTTGACCAATTTAAAACCTTTTAAACTCACTTCAGGAGTAAATTGTTGCAAAGACGTAGGTACATTAGCGCATGCTGTTAGTATACCGATAAGAATTAAAGAAATATTCAATTTTAATGATTTATACATAATAATGTCTATTACTTGTATAGTATTTCCCAATTTAGTTAACTTCATCTTCTTAAATAAGGAGATGATAAAAGAGTATGTAAACGGGAAATGCTGTAAGTTAAAAATTAAGAAATTGGTAATAAATTTAGATTAACATCAAATATATCACCTAAACTAGTTGCTAATCGAAATAATAACTAATTATTAATTGTAAAGTCAAGATAAAGAATATATGCCTAGCAATTTTTAATCACGAATGCTTAATTCTTAACTATTATCTATGAGTAATCCTATAAAATAATTAATGAAAAAATAAATTACCTAATAAAGTGAAAATATTATGACCTTATTTTGTACTAATAAATTTATTATTTGCTATGGTAGATAGTTACTATTCATTAAATTCTTAACACTTTTTAGTTTAAGCTTAATTTCTGGTTCAAAAAGATAATGGAG
>DRQV01000225.1 GCA_011371325.1 Thioploca sp. | reverse complement strand
ACTAGATATATTAGCATTGGTTTTGCGTCCTAATAAATGTAAGGAATTTCTAATTTCTAATTCTAGTGAGACAATGGATATTACTAAAATCTGGAATCATGAAGTAAAATTAGCAGCAATTAGGCGTAATATATTTGGTTATGTATTACAAACCGGTGGTTTATTACCATTTTTAACTGTGGAAAGAAATATTTCTTTACCAATTAAAGTTAAACAAAGTGGTTATTCGGTTGCAGATATATATAAATTGGCTAAAAAAATGGGAATTGAAAATATTTTATCTAAAAAACCAAAATTTTTATCTGGTGGGCAAAGGCAAAGGGTAGCTATTTTGAGAGCTATGGCACATAAACCAGATATTATTTTAGCCGATGAACCAACAGCAGCAGTTGACAAAGAAAATGCTCATATTATTGTAAAAAACTTTTATGAACTGGCTAAAGAGATTGGGACAACCATTGTAATGGTAACTCATGATTATGATTTAGTTAGTGAATTAGCAGATATAACTTATACATTTAATGTTTCCCATGAATCTGCTATTAAAACTTGTTCGGTATTGGAGGTGCAAATATGAAACCTAATGGTACAGTGTTGAGTTTGGCTATGTTTGACTTGTTACATGAATGGATATTAACTTTATGTTTAGTATTGGCAATTGCAGCAGTGATCTCTCCATTATTATTATTAATGGGGCTAAAATATGGGACTATTGCTACTTTAAAAGATAGATTGGTTCAAGACCCGGTATATCGTGAAATTAGACCAACTCAAACCTATGATTATAATAAAGATTGGTTTACTAATTTAGCTAAACACAAAAATATAGATTTTTTAATTCCGACTACTAGAGTTTCATCCTCAATTATCTCGGTCAAAATTCATAACTCACAAGAGATTTTTGACCTTGTTCCCACTGCTATTAATGATCCATTGATTTTAGAAAATGGTGGAATAATTCCACAAAATAACCAATGTGTATTAACTCAAGCTGCTGCGGAAGAAATAGGAGTGGTAATTGGTGATAAATTGGCAGTACGAGTAACTAGAAGTCGTAAAGGTCGACAGGAATTTGTGGAAACTAAATTAGAGGTTATTTCAATATTAAATCAACGAGCTGGCACTATGGCCAAGATATTTGCTCCACTTGATTTTGTAATTGATGTAGAAAATTATAAAGAAAATATAGCAGTACCAACAAGAGCTTGGCCTGGTGGAACTCCAAAACCTTATTTGAGCTTCGATGGTATTATGGTCATGTTAGAAAAACCTCTTGATCCTGTTGCATCTAGCGGTCTGATTATTGGTACAGGTATAAATAATATAGAATTATTAGAACGAGAAATATTTAACCAAATAACTGGATTTGCTTTACCGTCAAATTTGTTTGCCTATAATTTACAAAATACTAATAATACAGTTCAGACCGCAAGTTACCGTGCTTTAAAACGTAAATTAAGGGGCAAAAATGCAGTTGTAATGCCTTATGTAAAATTAGTCATTAATTTACCAACAGAAATGCTAGTATTTGGGATTACTTTAACTGCTAAAAATCAGCAACGACTTGGTCTAAATTTGCCATGGGGTAAATTGGTAGATACTTACCAAGTATTAATGCCTAATGTTAAAAATGGAAATATAATGGCTAGTTTTGATGGATTAAAGGGAACAATCAAATTTCCAATATCTATTACAGGTGAAAGTCCAGGTAAATATGCCATTGCTCCATTAGAATTATTAGCAACTTTGCGTACTGGCTTACAACGAGAAATAATTTTTGATGAAAAACAGCAAATGTTTTTGTTAACTAAGTTGAATTATGGAGGGTTTCGTTTGTACGTCAAAACTATCGATGATGTACGAGAAGTTTATACTACTTTAATTAAGCAAGGAATTGAAGTAACAGCAAAATCAGATGAAATAGAACGAATCAAAATTTTAGATCGAGGTTTAACTAGAATTTTTTGGTTAGTTGCTATCGTTGGGATTATCGGTGGAATAGCAGCATTGATAGCTAGTCTTTATGCTACAGTTGAACGGAAAAAGCGAGAACTTAGCATAATGCGGTTAATAGGTCTTTCTCGTTATCAGGTGTTTCGATTTCCTATTTATCAAGCTTTAGCAATGGCGATATTGAGTATTTTAGTTGCTGTATTAGCTTATTTAGGTTTGGCATTAGTAATAAATTTAGTTTTTGCTAGTGATTTGGATATGGGACAACAGATTTGCCATTTGCCGAATAATTATTTATTAAGTGCTGCTTTGCTGACAATTATTGTTGCTTTATTAAGTGCTATTTTAGCGGCTTGGAAAACTACTCAAATTGAACCGGCAGAAGCTTTAAGAGAAGAATAATTACTTTTTAAATCCAACTCTGTCAATACTTTAAAATAATACTTGATAGAGTTGTCCTATATTCCATTCCCAATCAACATAAAAGGTGCTCAGATAATATATTCTTGCGTGCATCACTAAAAAGTCCCAAAGTCTGTTCAAAATTACCATTCTGAAAAGCTATTTTTCCATTTTTTAAATTATCAAGAAATAAACTGATTGTTAATTTCAACGTTAACTAATAATTGAGTGTTATTATGAGTATAAATATTATATACACCATCACTACCAGTTAAATTCCAACCTTGTCCAACGGAATTAACCATATCATTTGCTTGCCCATCAATTATCAACTTATCATTGTCAGAAATATCAAGAACGTCTTCAACCGTCAGATATAATTGATTATTTTCACCAACAAGATCAATTTTATCTATACCCTGTAACTTTAATTGCGAAGAATCAGGCAAGTTTCTATTTTGTAACAAATTTAAGTTTCCATCTAAACTAATTAAATCAGAACCTTCACCACCATCTATATGAACTCCTCTTGTATTTGAACCTAATAAAAACGTATCATCTCCTTCCTCACCCAATAAAATATCATTGTTAGGACTATGTTGAAAAGTATCATTACCCTGTTTGCCTAATATAATATCCAATTCATCAGTGCCGGCAAAATTATCATTTTCAGCAGTTCCAGTTACGATATTATTGGGATTAACTGTTACAATAGCCTGATCTTCACCGCCTTGCCCATCATCCAGTATATAACTAAATTCTGCTGGTTCAGAACTAATTAACGCATCAACAAATAATTGAATTTCATTATTAATCAATTCAACATTTATTCCCTCAGTATTTGGAGTAACTTCTGTAATACCAAGAATATCAGTTGGATTATTGTCAGTATCGTTTTGTAATAAATCAGCAACTGAAATTTTAGTATAAACATCAAAAGCTATTTCAACTTCATCATTTTCTGCAACTGGAGCAATATTTTCCGTAACTAATTGAATTTCTTGATTTATAATAGATTCTATTTCAATATCTCCATCAGTCAAAATTATCTGTAATTCACGAGGTTCTAATTGAGATTCAGAAGCAGTGTTTTGATAAGTAATAGCCTGAATTAACGCTTCTGTATTACTAGCATTAGATGCTTCATTCAAGCTAATCAATAAAGCTCCGCTAATAAAATCAGTGATAAAACTGCCAATTTTAGTCTCATTATAAAAAATATCGCTTCCAGTATTACCAGTAATTTCAATAAATTCAGTATTTGCAATCTTCAACACATCATTTATAGTACGATTTTGAGTAATAGTAACTTCCAATGTGCCTTCAGCGAAATTAGGTGAGTCATTATCAATAATACTCACTTCTCCAATAGAAATTGGTTCGTCTGCTACTATAAAAGTTAAAGGTTTGGTTTTCCAAGTCATTTCTGGTGGAGAATTATAAACAACAGTGACAGTTGTATCATCTGTTAAATCACCGTCACTAATCGTATAACTAAAATCTGAACTAAATATAATTTCAGAATCAACCAGTTGAGCATTATCACTAACCGAAATTATTTCAATTAGATCATGATTACGATCAAGATCATTGGTTAATAATAGAGAGGTGGGAATCGGACTATCATAGATACTTATGATATCACTAGTCGCAATCGGTTGGGAATTTTCTACTATAAAGCTAACCATAGCAGTATCAGTATTTCTATCGGTATCAATTATTGTATATTCAAATCCAGCTTCACCCACAAAATTATCATCTGGAGTAAATTCTACTTTATTATCTTTTAATAAAACAGCCGTACCATTTTCAATTTTATCAATTGCCACTATAGTTATCGGTTTAGAACCAAGATCATTGTCCAATAAAGCATCAATAGTAGTGGTTATATTTTTAGGAATATCATCTAACACGTCATCAATTGCAAACTTGACATCTTCTAAAAATTTAGTATCTTCCACAGAAATAGTAACTAAAGCTGTAGCTGTTGCACCACTGCTATCTTGAATAGTATACTCAAAAATAGCCATTCCAACATTATCTGGAGTAAATATAATATCTCCATTGGACTCACTAATACTACCATTTTCAATCATTTCTGCATCAATAACTACTAAACTATCTCCATCTATATCAATATCATTTTCTAATAAAGCAGCAGTTGTAATAGTTAATTGTTCAGTTACTAGAGTATTAAATTCATCAGCTACAGCATTTGGTTGATTATTAATAGGATTTATAGAATTTATAGGGTTTACAGTAATTTGCACCAATCCAGTTGCACTAGCACCATGATCATCCATAACAGTATACTCAAAACCAGCATCACCAACATTAATTGGTGTGAATATAATTGCATCTTCAGCAGTTAATTGTAACGTACCATTGAAAACATTAGCTATTCCAGTAATGGTTAAAATATCTGCTGGATTTGGATCAAAATCATTGGCCAACAAATTATCAGCATAGAGTATGATAGCTTGACTTTCTAATATACTTACTTTATCAGTCGTAGTAATAGGTGCTAAATTGCCAGTTATATTTACATGTGCAGTTTCAGAACCAATCTGATAATCAAAACCATTGTCATCAACTCCACTAAATTCAGAATCTCTAATAAAAGTGATATTATCCGCTTCAATTTCGACCGTGCCATTAATAACTGTAACTATTTCAACAGAAATATCCTCAGGAGCAGTATCATTTTTTAACAAGTCTAGTATGGTGATTGTGATAATATCGTCATTGCCCATGTCAAAGACATCATCTTTAGCAATAATAATTTTATCATCATCTTTATCAACCTGATTTTCATCTGGATTAGAATTATCTGTTTGTTTATCTGATTCTTTATCTAATTGTTTATCAGGATATATCGTATCATCACTTCTATCTTTACTTTCCACACCCTCATTTGGTGGTGGAATTTTATTAATTGGTTCTGGTCTGTCTTTAAATTCTTTAGTCTCTGTTTCAAATTGATTAATTATTCTTTCATCTGCAATAGCATCTAATTGATCTAATTCGTCATTGGAGTAAACATTGGTGGAAGAATGTGGATCATATTTAATAATATTATTTTCTTCATTTATATCACCATTACTATCTTCATGCTCTTTATCTCCAGATTTTTCTGCTCCCTCTATAGCTTTTTCTGCTCCAAAATTTTCAGGCTCTGATGAGGTTTCTACATTAAAATTATAAGAATATGTTTGCCATTCCTGAGTATGATATTTAACCTGTTCTTCAGTAAGCTGACTTAAAGTATGAGAAGCATTTTCATTAGGAATATAAATCGATGTACCACGTTCATAGACTAATATTTCCCCCAAACTATAATTAGAAGTAATAGTTATTAAACCAGACATATGTAACACAGTAGTTGAACCATCTTCTGCTATTTCAATCGTAATTTCACTACCTCGAATCCCAATTTGAGCTGAAGGAGTTTTAATTAAAGTATGTTGTCCTTGATTATCACCACTGATTTTACCACTAATATAATGAAATGAACCTGAAGATATAAACGCTTCAAATTCTCCATCCAAAGCATCTGGATCATAAACATACTTATCTAAACTAGCCTGAGAATTAGGCCCAAGTTGAAATACAGTATCATCATTTAAGATTATTTTTATATAACTATTTTTAGAAGTTAAAACAATATCTTGCAAATAAATAGGGTCATCGGTAAGTAAAATTCTAGTCGTTCCATCAATAGCTTTGGCCGTAATAGGAGCTTGTCCCTCTACGATTGTGGAAACAATTCCGATTTGTTCTAGTTGAATATCTTGTGTATTTTGAATGGAAGACATGGGATTTATACTCAGGGAATTCTCAAATTTTAATTCAGTAGTTATTATTCGATTGATGTTTCCAAATATTATTTATTGGTAAATTCGATAAATAAAGTTAGAATTTCAACGTTAATAGATTGTAATTTATTGGTTTGCTATTATTAATAAACCATTCTTAATTCAAAATTATAACATAGAAGTTACTTATTTAACTGGTAGTATTGATGGGGAAAGTTTATTATAGAATGTTTGAACGTATAAAAGAAGATATCAATTGTGTTTTTGAGCGTGATCCAGCAGCCCGTAATTTATTTGAAGTAATACTTTGTTATCCTGGGGTATTAGCATTATTATTACATCGTTTAAGCCATTTATTATGGCATTTGAAACTTAAATTACTAGCACGCTTGTTATCAAATATATCTCGTTTATTTACTGGAATTGAGATTCATCCAGGAGCAACTATTGGCAGAAGGTTTTTTATTGATCATGGTATGGGAGTAGTTATTGGAGAGACTGCTAATATAGGTAATGATTGTACTTTGTATCATGGAGTTACTCTGGGTGGTACTTCGTGGAAAAAGGGTAAACGTCATCCAACTTTAGGTAATGATGTGATTATTGGAGCTGGAGCTAAGATTTTAGGGCCAATTGAGATCGGTAATGGAGTACGAGTTGGCTCTAATTCAGTGGTAGTTAAACCAGTTCCTAATGGTGCTACTGTGGTTGGAGTTCCAGGACGAGTTGTGAAAGTTGATACTGATTATAAGAAGCATCATAAGTATATGTTAGATCAAAAAATTTTT
>DRQV01000224.1 GCA_011371325.1 Thioploca sp. | reverse complement strand
CCATGCCATCATATAATCCTTTGTTACCTTCGATAATACTAATATCAGCACCTTGGCTATAATACCTAAAATTTTGTTTAATCTCAGATATATTCATTGTATAAAAATCAAGATTATAACAAGAACGTTGGGCTGCTTGAGTAAGCCATAATGGATCAATGTAATCTGGGCCTTTTTTAAAAGGTTGCACAATTACAGAACGAGCGGTCAAAGCTGCACATAATCCTATTGTAATAGTGGTTTTACCAGAAGATTTATGAGCAGCAGAAATAAACAAATTAGACATTTAATAAAGTTTTTCAATAGGTAAAACAGTAAGCTCTACTCTGCGGTTTTTTTGTCTACCTAATGATGTAGCATTAGTTGTAATTGGTTGTTTTTCACCTAATCCTTTAGTAATTAATCTTTGCGGATTAATTCCCTTATTTATCAAAGCATTGCGTACTACATTAGCTCTATTTTCTGAAAGTTTTTGATTTTTAGATTCACTGCCGACATTATCAGTATGTCCTTCTATAAGAACATTTTGAGTACCATAATGCTGAATTACAGTAGCAAACTCATTAATTTTATGTTTGCCTTGTAAGGTAAGAGTAGCTTTGCCAGTTTGAAACATAACTGAATCTAAATTTAGTTTTATTGGCTTATTCTCAACTATTAACTTTCTTTCAATTATTGGTTGTTGTATAGTAGAAATTACTGGCACATCCCATAATATAGGCACAGTATTAACTGGTGGGGGTGTTGGTGAACTAGCAAAACTTATTGCACTTATATAAGGGGAACTTAAATTCACAGTACATCCAATATTCAAACTGGATAAAATAAATATTAAAAGCTTAAAATTTTTCATGGAATATCTTCATTTTTATAGAGTAATGTCTATTATAGACTATTTGACGTTACAAGTATATTATAGTTCCATGTAATTTTTAAGTAGTAATATTTTGGTATATATTTTGCCCAAATGCCGTTAATGTAATTTTTGTAATTACAACTCTTATTTTAAAAGTTACTTGGGCAATATAGTATGAATCACGAAATGCAACTTAAATACAATGATATAGAAGAATCTAATGTATTTTCTGAAAAAAATATCTTTTTATCTATCATTAGAATAACTATTGCAATTATAGTTTTAATGCTTTTAAGTTCACAATTTAATCCGGCAAATAGTTATCAATCAGTTGAAAAAATATGTTCTCCTACAGGATTTACAACCCAAACCATAGATAATATGATGGAATCTAATATGTCAACCATCATTCCGATTCAAGCTCTTCCAAAAACATCTATTCCTGTAGAACCTGTCGAAGTAGAAATAGTTATTGAAAATCCAAATATTACAACGGAAATACCTGTTAAAACAGCTGTAGTTAACTCATATAAAACCTTACAAATCTATTTTATAGAAAAAGCCTGGGTTATGATTATTGACCAAGAAAACAAAAAATTATACCAAGGCATTGGCAAGATCGGTGAAATTCTATCATTAGAAGGCATTCCACCATTTAATATCAAAGCTGGTAATTTTGCTGGAATATATATTGAGTATAATAACAAAATCAGTAATATAAGAGATTTTCCTAAATATAATAAAAGAACTTTTATCATTGAATGATTAATGAGCTTTACTAATTAGGAATTGCTCATATCAGTTCTTAACGTCGATTATTGATTCTACTAACCGCTAAATCCTTTTATTTTTTCATTACTAAATAATTTTTTCTACTTTTGTTGATTTTATAAATGTTTTTGGGGAAATTGGTGGAATCAAAAGAATTTATTTTTAAATTCCAACCAAATTCTTAGAATTGAAAATTGGCTAAATCAGCTATTCTACCAACTGATGCAAATTCTAGTTTAGTTACTTTAGCTTGTAATTTATTAGGATCGACCCAATTTTCAGGTATTTCAGGTTCTTCACCTCTCATCAAACTTTCTATTTGTTTGTGGTCAAGTGTTTCGTATTTGAGTAATGCTTCCGACATTGCGTGTAAAATTTCCTTATTTTCTTTCAACAATACTTCAGCTCGAGTATAGTTGGTATCAATAATAGTCCTGATTTCTTTATCAATAATATAAGCTGTCTCATCAGATAATAGTTTATGCTTAGTTACACTATGACCTAAAAATACCTCATTATCATCTCCACCGTAAGCACCGTAAGCCAATGGACCTAGTCGTTCTGATAATCCCCATTTAGTTACCATATCACGAGCAATTTCAGTAGCATATTTAATATCTTGACTAGCTCCGTTAGTAACTGAATCTGTACCAAAAATTAATACTTCTGCAATTCTACCACCAAATAAAGTTGAAATTTTGCTATTTAAAATTTGCTTACTATAACTAAGTCTATCTGTTTCTGGTAAAAACATTGTAATTCCTAAGGCTCTACCTCTAGGAATAATACTAACTTTATAAACTGGATCATGTCCAGGAACTAAATAACTTACAATGGTATGACCAGCTTCATGATAAGCGGTAAGCTTTTTATCTTTTTCAGTCATTATCATTGTCTTACGTTCAGTACCCATCATAATCTTATCTTTAGCCAGCTCAAACTCTTCCATATCTACTATTTTTTTATTATGGCGAGCTGAAAATAAGGCTGCTTCATTAACTAAATTAGCTAAATCAGCCCCAGAAAACCCAGGAGTACCACGAGCTATTACACCAGGTTGCACATTATTAGCAACAGGAATTTTCTGCATATGAATTTTTAAAATCTGCTCTCGACCTCTAATATCTGGTAATGGTACTACTACTTGCCGATCAAACCGACCTGGACGTAGTAAAGCTGGGTCTAACACATCGGGACGGTTAGTGGCAGCAATTACAATTACTCCTTCATTGCCTTCAAAACCATCCATTTCCACTAATAATTGATTTAAAGTTTGTTCTCTTTCATCATGGCCACCACCAACTCCAGCTCCACGATGTCTGCCTACTGCATCAATCTCATCAATAAAAATAATGCAAGGAGCACTTTCCATAGCTTGCTTAAACATATTACGAACTCGGGAAGCACCAACTCCAACAAACATTTCCACAAAATCGGAACCAGAAATAGAGAAAAAAGGCACTTTAGCTTCTCCAGCAATAGCCTTAGCTAATAAAGTTTTACCTGTACCAGGGGCACCAGACATCAATATTCCACATGGAATTTTACCACCTAAATGCTGAAATTTACTTGGTTCACTTAAAAAATCTATCAATTCGGATACTTCAACTTTAGCTTCATCTACCCCAGCAACATCAGCAAAGGTAATTTTAATTTGATCAGCTTCAATTTTAGTAGCCGGATTTTTCACAAATGAAAATGGCCCTCCCTGTCCACCACCTTGTGCTTGTTTCATTAAAAAAATTAAGATCCCGAATAATAATAACATTGGAAACCAAGACACAAATATTTGCATTAACAAAGATTGTTTTTCAGGTGGTTCTGAAATAATTTCTACTTTATTTGCCAATAAATCTCCAATTAAACCATTGTCATCTGGATTATAAGTAATAAACTGTTCTCCATTTTTAGTAACTCCTTTGATAACAATACCTTTAATTGAGACTTCTCTAATTTGAGCATATTTAACTTCTTGAATAAACTTTGAATATTCTATTATAGGAATAAAGTTTTTTTGTTCTTTAAAACTATTAAATAATATCATTAATATGAGGGCAACTATAACCCATAATAATATTTTCGGGAAATTATTCATAGATTGCTCTCCTAATAATTTTTAAGTAACATTTAACTGTTCGTTAATATCGTTATTATCAACCCAATCTTTTGGGGGTTTAGGTTCATTACCTGCCATCAAATCAGTTATTTGTTCATTATCAATCGTCTCATATTTTAATAATGCTTTAGCCATAGCATGTAAAATATCTTTATGCTCTTTGATTAAAATTTCTGCACGATCATAATTTATTTTAATAAAATTCCGAATTTCTTCATCAATACTAAATGTTGTTTTATCAGATATAACTTTATGTTGAGTTACACTATGACCCAAGAATACTTCATTATCATCTTCACCATAGCTTAATGGACCTAATCGTTCTGATAAACCCCATTTTGTTACCATATTTCTAGCGATTTCAGTTGCTTGTTTAATATCTTGACTAGCTCCATTAGTAACTGCTTCCGATCCAAAAACTAATTCTTCTGCAATCCTGCCACCAAACAAAGTAGAAATTTTACTTTCCAAATTTTGCCGACTATGGCTTAATCGATCAGTTTCTGGTAAAAACATGGTAACTCCTAAAGCTCTACCACGAGGAATAATAGTAACTTTATATACTGGATCATGCTCTGGTACTAAACGTCCAACAATAGCATGGCCGGCTTCATGGTAGGCTGTTAATTTCTTTTCTTCTTCAGTCATTACCATAGATTTGCGTTCAGTTCCCATCATAATTTTATCTTTGGCTTTTTCAAATTCATTCATTTCTACCAAACGTTTATTAGAACGAGCTGCAAATAAAGCTGCTTCATTGATTAAATTAGCTAAATCAGCTCCTGAAAAGCCTGGTGTTCCACGAGCAATAATACCTGGTTTAACATCATCTGCAATTGGAACTTTACGCATATGTACTTTTAAAATTTGTTCCCGACCACGAATATCTGGCAAAGGAACTACTACTTGTCGATCAAATCGACCCGGGCGTAATAAAGCTGGGTCTAATACATCGGGACGGTTAGTAGCAGCAATCACAATAACGCCTTCACTACCTTCAAAACCATCCATTTCCACTAACAATTGATTTAAAGTTTGTTCTCTTTCATCATGGCCACCACCTAAACCAGCTCCACGATGTCTTCCCACTGCATCGATTTCATCAATAAAAATAATACATGGTGCATGTTTTTTAGCTTGTTCAAACATATCTCTAACTCGGGAGGCACCAACTCCAACAAACATTTCGACAAAATCAGAACCAGAAATAATAAAAAATGGTACTTTAGCTTCTCCAGCAATAGCTTTTGCCAATAAGGTTTTACCTGTTCCTGGTGAACCTACCATCAATACTCCACGTGGAATTCTGCCGCCTAAATTTTGAAATTTAGCTGGTTCTCGTAAAAATTCGACTAATTCTGCTACTTCTTCCTTAGCTTCATCAACTCCTGCAACATCGGCAAAAGTAATGTTTATCTTATCTTCTTCAATCATTCGAGCTTTATTTCTACCAAAGCTTAAAGCTCCTCCTCGACCACCACCTTGCATTTGTCGCATAAAAAATATTAACAAACCAAATAATAGCAACATTGGAAACCAAGAGATAAAGATTTGCATTAATAATGATTGTTGATCTGGTGGTTTGGAAATGATTTTTACGTTATTATTTAGTAAATCACCAATTAAACCCTTATCTCCTGGATTATAGGTTACAAATTCGCTACCTTGGTTAGTAATACCGTTTATAGTACGTCCATCGATAACAACTTCTTTAACTTGCCCTTGTTTAATATCGTTAAT
>DRQV01000223.1 GCA_011371325.1 Thioploca sp. | reverse complement strand
ATTTTTAGCTGGTTGTCCGGCAGTACAAGTAACCGATCCTGGTTATCAATCTGGCCCTCAAGAACCTCAAGAAGATGTTAATACCGCAACTTATCATATTGTTAGAGCAGGAGAAACTTTATATGGGATTGCTGGGATCTATGGTCGTGATTATGCAGAGATTGCTCGTTGGAATGGTTTAACCCCACCATTTATTTTAGTTAAAGGTTCACGGTTACGAGTTGATGGTCCTAATGAAAATGTAGTATTGCCTTCTGATAATGATAATGCTGGAATTCCAGTTAATTCATATCCAACTATTCCATCGAAACCTATTTCAAACAGTCCGCAAACAATTCATACGGTGCAAGCTGGTGAAACTCTATATGCTATCGCTCGTAAATATGGAAAAAGAGTTAGCGATTTAGCTAGATGGAATAATATTAATCCAAATTCTGATACGTTAAGCATTGGACAGAAATTGATAATTTCTCAATCTAGTTCAGCACCAGTAGTGATTACTACTCCGCCAGCTACACTACCTGTTATTCCAAAACCATCTGTTCCTAATATTAATGTGAACCAGGGTTATCATATAGTATTAAAAGGTGATACTCTATATAGCATTGCCAAACATTATGGATTTAGTGTGGCTGATATAGCCGCTTGGAATGGTTTACAACCACCTTATGGATTACGCTTAAATCAGCAATTACGAGTTACTCCACCAGATGCTACTACTATTCTTCCTACTCCAACAGTGGTGCCTAATCCCAAACAATTAGCACCAGTATCTGGCAAAACCCATCATATTGTTGCTGCTGGTGATACTATGTATAGTATAGCTAGACAGTATGGGCTTAAAGTAAAAGATTTAGCTAATTGGAATAGTTTGGTTCCTCCTTATATTTTATCAATTGGCCAACAATTACGCATTGCCCCATCAACAATGCCAAGTACTGGTAGTTTTCAGAAAGTTGGCTTATCAAATGCTAGGCAGCACATAGTAGCACCTGGTGAAACTTTAGATTCTATCAGTAAAAAATATGGGGTTTCAGCAGTTGATTTAGCTATTTTAAATAATTTCAAAATTCCTTACAATGTATATCCGGGAATGAAATTAAAAATTACCCCTTAATAGTTTTTTTTGGAAAATAATATTTATACAGGGTAAAAAGGCAAAGGACTGCCGATCAATCCATAATTCAAACTATTCTAAAATGTTATGAAATCTACCATTAAACTGTATTTTTTTTTATCTGGTTTGATATTACTTCAAGCCTGTGTCACCAATTTTGGTAGAAACGTCCCTACTGATTTATATCATTCAGTTCAGTCACGGGAAGATGTTGCTACTATTTCAAATATTTATGGGTGTCGTGATTATATAGAATTAGCTAATATAAATCAGATACCACCTCCTTATCTAGTATATCCTGGTCAAACTTTACGGATTCCTACCGATATTTGCGGAATAGGCCAAGCTTATACCACAACTCAGCCATCTTCTACTGATTATTATATTACTAAACGAGGTGATACTCTATATAGCATATCTAAAACCTACAATGTCAGTTTAACTAACTTAACTACTTGGAACAATTTAGAACCACCTTTTACCCTATTGGTTGGACAGCAAATAAGAATAACTCCTCCGGCAGGGAATAAATTTCAAACGGTTGATTATGTACCACCAGCTCCAAGACTTCTTAAATCACGTTCTCATTTAGTTGCTAAAGGAGAAAATTTATATAGAATATCCAAAAAATATGGTTACAGTGTTGCTACTATTGCCCAATGGAATGGTATATCAAAACCATACATTCTATCTATAGGCCAAAGATTAATTGTATCTCCACCAAACTCTATTAGTTATAATAACGGATATTCTACTGGAACTTCTTCTTATAATCCAGGTTATAATCCTAACTATGCAAGTTATCATATAGTAAGAGCTGGCGAAACTTTACAGAATATTGCGAGAAGATATGGCTTAACAACTGAAAAATTATCAGCTTGGAATGGATTAGGTGCTCCTTATTATATATATCCTGACCAAAGGCTACGTTTAGCTCCACCTTAGTTACATAAATTATGGACTTTGAAAAAAGTGATGCACTTAATGAATTAGAATGTCAAGTTGAAATAGAGCAGTTTGCTGCAACTACAAAAGACTTAGATGCTACCCGTATTTATTTGAAAGAAATAGGTGATTTTAGTCTTTTAACTGCAGAAGAAGAAGTCAAATATGCCCGATTAGTTCGAAAAGGTAATCAGGCAGCTCGTGATAAAATGATTAAGTCTAATTTACGTTTGGTAGTTAAAATCTCTCGTCATTATATTGGCAGAGGATTAGCCTTACTAGATTTAATCGAAGAAGGTAATATTGGATTAATGCGTGCAGTTGAAAAATTTGATCCGGAAAGAGGATTTCGTTTTTCAACATATGCAACTTGGTGGATTCGACAATCAGTTGAACGTGCGATCATGAATCAAAACCGAACTATCCGTTTACCTATTCATGTTTTAAAAGAAATCAACGCTTGTTTACAAACTAGTCATGTTTTATCAAATACTATGGATCATGAGCCAAACTCAGAAGATATTGGCAAGGCATTAAATAAAAATCCAGAAAATATTGAAAAACTTTTCAAATGGAATGAAAGAGCGATTTCCATGGATGGCCAACGTGCTAACGATTCTGAAAAGTCTTTGGTTGATAGTATTCCTGATGAATTTAATCTTGATCCTATGTTAATACTAGAAGATTCTGATATTGTGGTTCACGTTAAATTATGGTTATCACGTCTTAATGAAAAACAAAAAATTGTGATTCAAAGACGATTTGGAATCAGCTCTGAAAGAGAATATACCTTAGAAGAAATAGGAGAAGAACTTGGGCTTACTAGGGAAAGAGTGCGTCAAATTCAAATGACTGCCATGAAACGTTTACGTGATTTATTACAACGAGAAGGTTTTTCATTGGATAGTTTATTACGCTAATTTATCTAAAGTCACATTTCAAAGATAGAACATAGATGTTAATTGGATTAATTATCTTTAACAATAGATTTTCTATGTGGTGGCAATGGGTTAGCAAAAAGTGTTAATCAGTTCATGGATCACATATTTATGCAATTCATACTGCATCCTATGCCATTATTTAGAATGAAAAAACTTACTATAGTAATGGTTTTAGCAGCTATTTTGGGTGGAGCTAAAGCCTATCTTGATCATCAATTACATGTAGAATTGGATAAAGCAATAATAAATAACCAAGTTGCTATAGAATTTTCTCAAATAACTAGCTCATTATTGGGACAAGTTATTATTAATAACTTACGGATAAGCAAATATATACATATTGATAAAATTATCTTATCCAAAGCCTATCAATTTTATAATCAATTACCAGAATCTATTTCTATCAATTTAGAAGGGATAAAAATTCCTATAAATAAAGCAAATCAACCGATCCCAATAATTATATCTACTTTAGGTTATGCTCCATACTATATCAGTTTAAAGGAATTGTATAACTTAGGTTATATAAACATCTATGCAAATATGTCTATAATTGCAAAATTACAAAAAACTAAGCTATCACTTGTTAGTATGATTAATGCTGATATTTTTGGTAAGTATATTATTTCTGTGGAATTTAATAGACCATCCAAATCGTTTGATACAATGGAATTAGTATCTTTACAATTAGAATATTTTGATAATGGTCTGGTAAATAAAGTGCTTTCCTACTTAGCTCTTCGCAACAATGAGACCTCACAACAATTGCAACAAAAATTTATTACCAAATTAAATAATGATATTAAACAGCAAGACATTATCAATAATTTATACCAATTTCTTAAAAATCCTAAAAGTTTAACTATCAATTTACAACCTAAATTGCCGATGGATATAAATACATTAAAAACTTTACCTATACAACAATTTAAGCTACAAATAACTACATAAATTTGATATATTAATCTCGTCGTAATCGATCTGATACTGCAATAGGGGTTGGATAGTTCAATACAATAAAATATGAAGATATCACAAAAGTAATAATGGTTGCTGCCTGAATTAAATATGAAGCTTGTTCACCAATAACATTGCCATTTAACGCAACTACAGCAATTAATAACGAAAATTCACTAATTTGGCCTAATCGTACTCCTATTTCTAAAGATAAATCCTTTTTTTCACCAAGTTTAATCATTAAGGATTTAAATAATAATGGTTTTATTATCAACATTGTTCCGGCTAATACCATTGCTGGGACTAATATTGTATAAAGAGTTCCAAGTTCTAGTCCAGCTCCTAAAGTGAAGAAAAATATAACTAGAAAAAAATCTCGTAATGGTTTCAAGCTCTCTGCAATAAAAAGTGCAATTGGACTACTTGCCAATACAACTCCAGCAATAAATGCTCCTATTTCAAAAGACAATCCCATTTTACCAGCTAATGCGGCCATTCCTAAACACCAGCCTATAGTCACTAAAAATATATACTCTTGAATTTTATCAAATTTACTAATTATTTTGATTAAAATATAACGCTCAAATAAAATTGCAAAACCAATTAAGATTGGTAAAGCAGCAACTGATAAAGCAACGCTTACTAATGGAGAATTATCAGTATTCCAACCTTGTATGATTAATAGGATTATTATGGCAAATAAATCTTGTAATAATAAGACACTTACCATTACCTCACCAGTATGTCGATGATGTAAAACCGTGGTCGGTAATAGCTTTAAACCTATTATAGTGCTAGAAAACATCATAGCAGCACCAATTAATAAGCTTTCCCATAATACGAAGTTAAATAACATACTTATAAGAAAACCCAATAGCATAAATACTAATGAAGTTATTACAGTTATT
>DRQV01000222.1 GCA_011371325.1 Thioploca sp. | reverse complement strand
AGTTTTTGGGAATCTTGTAATTTTACTTTAGGAAACACAATCAAAAATTCATCTCCTCCCATACGGAATACATAGTCTGAAGCTCTAACCATATTTTTAAGTGAACTAACTACTGTATTGATCAATACGTCACCTTCGGCATGACCATAATTATCATTAATTATTTTTAAATTATCTATATCTATATAACATAATACAAAACATTCTTTAGCTTTTTTAGTAATTTCAATTTGTTGAGTTAAAACTTTATATACTGATCTACGATTTAATGCTCCAGTAAGAGTATCTTTTAATGATAACTCCTCTAATTTTTCCAAAGTTTTTTCTAGTCTAATATGCACTCCAACTCTAGCTAATACTTCTTCTTCAATAAATGGTTTGGTTATGTAATCTACCCCACCAGCCTGAAAAGCTTTTAGTTTAGTTTCAATATCAGTCAAAGCGGTCACAAAAATAATAGGAGTATCTTTAGTAATCTCATTCTCTCGCAAACGTCGACAAGTTTCAAAACCATCTATCCCAGGCATATTTACATCCAACAAGATTAGGTCTGGTTTCACATAAGCTACTCGTTTAATAGCTATATTACCACTAGTGGCAGCCAACACTTTAAATCCAGCATTATGTAAGCAATTATTTAATACATCCAAATTATTGGGTTCGTCGTCAACTATTAAAATTGTACTTGTCATTTTTTTTACAATATATTATTAACTTAAGTATCTTCTCTGCATGATTCAAGCCATTCGCTAATTTTTTCTAGTTGATAATTTTTAAGTAAGGCTTGCATTTCTTTAATGAAAGGTTGTAACTTTACGTCAGTCTGCGATAATTTAGCTAATTCCTTAACTAATCCATTGACATCACCCATTAAGGATAATTCATACATTTCTGCTACTGCTTCTGCTGCTGGAAAGATTATCTCCTGCTCCATATTAATTTCTTCAGTTGTATTATCTCCATAAACCCAGATTAAATTTAAATGATGTTGTAATTGGTAAAATAGGTTGTCAATTTGAATTGGCTTGGATAAAAAGGCATTACTCCCAACAATTAAACTTCTATTTTGATCTTCTTCATAGATACTAGCAGAAACAGCGATAATTATTTTATCTTTTAATTCTATAGATTTACGAATTTGGTGAATTAATTCAAATCCATCCATTTCTGGCATTATTAAATCAGTGATAATAACATCAGGCAAGAATTCCATAGCTTTTTCTAGGCCTTTAACTCCATTATTAGCCTCTTTAGTTTTAAAACCTAATGGTGTTAATAAATCTACCAGTACTGCTCTATTTTCCCAATTATTATCCACTATTAATACTTTTGGAGTTTTACCCTTGATGCCGACGATTGGTAAATCAATTTTTGAGTTTGTAGTTATCTTCTCATGTTCAGTAGTTAACAAAGTTAAATCAAACCAAAATTTAGTTCCAGAACCAACTTGACTTTCCACTTGTAATTTACCACCCATCAATTCAACTAGATTTTTACTAATGGATAAACCTAATCCAGTGCCTTTAGTTTGTCGTTCCCGATCACCAACTTGTTGAAATGGATCAAATATAGCTTGTAAATCTTTAGGGGTAATACCAACTCCAGTATCTGCCACAGTAAAACGGATTGATATATAACGTTCTTCTAGTTGATTTTGAACTTCTGCTTTCATGGTTATGCTACCACTATCAGTAAACTTGACTGAATTACCTAACAAATTTAATAATATTTGACGTAAACGTTTCTCATCACCATTAATATTAATTGGCAAAATAGAATCCATTTCTAAATTAAATATAATCCCTTTACATTCAGCTCTAATTCGAATAATTTCAGCTATTCCAGTTAAGAACATCGGTAAATTAAAATCAACATTATATAATTCTATTTTACCAGCTTCCACTTTAGCTAGATCAAGTACATCATTAATAAGATTTAATAAATGATTACCACTTTGTTCAATAACATTTAACCCATGTCGTTGTTGAGTAGTTATATCTGGATCACGCCGTAAAATTTGAGCATAACCTAAAATTCCATTCAATGGAGTTCTAAGTTCATGGCTCATGTTGGCAAGAAAAGTACTTTTAGCTTGATTGGCAACTTCGGCCTGTTTACGCAGAATCTCGGCTCCATCTTTTTCTTTCTTAAGTTCTCTAGTTCTTTCCGCAACTTGAATTCTAAGATCATAATTACGCTGTTTTATTGCATATAATCGCCACTTTACTCCTCCAATCAATAGAAATATAAACAAAATTACTATTGTTCCTTGAAACCAAAAAGTTTCCCACCAAGGTGGAGTAATGATAATCTTTATTGCTGTACCTTCTTCATTCCATTTATCATCGTTATTGGAAGCTTTTACTCGAAAGATATATTGACCAGGGTCTAGATTAGTATAATGGACAAATCTGCGATTGCTATTAGTATAAGTCCAAGTTTTATCAAACCCTTCCATCATATAGGCATATTTATTTTTATTAGCAGCTCGATAATTTAAAGCTGAAAACTCAAAACTAAATACAGTTTGGTCATAGGATAAAATAATCTGGTCGGCAAAATTGATATGTTGTTGTAATGGCGAGTTAATACCGATAGCTACCGGTTGATTAAAAAGTTTAAAATCTGTCAATACTACCGATGGAATATGAGGATTATCCAATAATTTATCTGGATAAAAACTATTAAAACCGTTTACTCCACCAAAAAATAATTCGCAATTTCTACTTTTATAGGCAGAATGTAATTCAAAAAAATTACTTTGTAAACCATCCCAATGATCGTAATTTCTAAATATCTCTCGTTTAGTATCAAATTTTGATAAACCTTTGTCAGTACTAATCCATAAATAACCTTGCTTATCTTCTAAAATTCCCACTGCCCTATTACCAGCTAGACCTTGTTTCTGTCGATAGATAGTAAAAAATTTACCATCAAATTTATTTAAACCATCACTAGTAGCAACCCAAATTATACCAGTTTGATCTTCATAAATCATATTAATTGTATTATTGCTTAAACTATTTGGAATATCTTTATCATGTTGATAATTAATAAATGTTTCTAAATTAGTTGCTTTATTAATCGCTGGAATAAATTTAGTAAGCCCTTTATTCTCTGTACCAATCCATAAAGCACCAGAGGAATCCATCGTCACCGCTCTAATAAAACCAAATGTTGTATCATCATTAAGAATATAATGACTAAAAATTTCCTTTTCCGGATCGAATCTGTCTAAGCCTTTACCTCTACCTAACCCAATCCATATTATATTATCAGAATCAATTTCAATATCCCAGATAAAGTTATCATTCAGACTATTTAAATTATTTGGTTGATGTTGATAGTTAATAAAGCTTTCAGTTTTTGGGTCAAATTTATTTAATCCATTACTAGTAGCAATCCATAAATTACCTTTACTATCTGGTTGAATTGCTAAAATCCTATTGTCGCTTAGGCTATTAGGATTATCCGATTCATGTAAATAATGAGTGAAAATATTATTAGTTCGATCTAATCGATTAAGTCCGCCACCTCTAGTTCCAAGCCAAAGTATATTATCAAGGTCTTCATAAATAGCCATAATTGTATTATTATTTAAGCTATTACTGTCATTTGGGTTGGATCTATATAAAGTAAACCGTTTATTATCAGGGTCATATTTATTCAATCCATTAATAGTACTGACCCATAAAGTACCAGTGGTATCTTCAATAATTCCAAAAACTGTATTATCACTCAAACTATCAGGTTGACTACTATCTTGTTTATAATGAATAAATTTATTATTAGCT
>DRQV01000221.1 GCA_011371325.1 Thioploca sp. | reverse complement strand
ATGCATTAGGTATTTATTTACCTCTAATCACTACTAACTGTGCTATTTTAGGTTTTGCAATATTTTCTACTAACCGTGGTTATAATTTTTGGGAAGGAATTATTTTTGCGTTAGGAGCTGGTGGCGGTTTCACTTTAGCATTGGTGCTGATGGCAGGTTTACGAGAGGAAAATGAATTGTCTGGTGTTCCTCAAATAGTCAGAGGCACAGCCATGAGTATGATTATTGCGGGTATTTTATCTTTAGCTTTTATGGGATTTTCTGGATTATTTAGTTCTTAAATTGCTATAAAACTGATGTTTTTTAGATATTTTACTTATTGTTAAAATTTAAATGTTATTCTTAATTTTTTTATTAAATACTGTAGTAGAACCAGAATTAGCAACTAGTTTTCCACGTCAGCTATATGATAATTCTGCTAATACTGTTGTAATTACAACTAAACCTAAGCGAATAGTTTCCTTGACTTTAGCTACTGATGAAATTTTATTAGCTATATGCCCAACCAAAAATATTGCTGCAATTAGCACTATGGCTACCGATAGTAATTATAGTAATATTGCAGTTCAATCAAGTAAAATTTTAGCTAAAACAACTACTAATATTGAACACATTTTGAGTTTTAGACCAGATTTAGTTTTTGTTGCTAGTTATAGTCGAGCAGAAATGGTTGAATTGTTACAAAGAACTAGTACTGCTGTATTTCGGTTTGCTAATTTTAATAACATTGATGATATAAAACAAAATATAAAAACTGTTGGTTTTGCAATTGGAGAGGATAAACAAGCGGCTATTGTTGTTGCCAAAATGGAAGCGGATATCAAGGCTATTCAAAGCAGTATTCCTAAAATAAAACCTCCACGTATTATGTCATATAGCTCAGGCTATACTGCTGGACGTAATACTACTTTTGATGCCATGAGCAAATTAGTTGGGGCAATAAATATTATCGCAGAACAAGGTATTAATCAACATGTAAAAATCAATAATGAATATATTTTAGCTTGGCAACCAGATTTTATTATTTCCCACGCTCATAAAGATAAATTTGACTTAGTAACTCAACAAATGTTAACTAATCCTGCTATATTTGCTAGTAAGGCTAAAATTATAATTATTGAAACCCGCTATTTTTTATCAGTTTCTCAATATATCGTTGCCGGAATTAGAGCTTTAGCTCAAAAATTATATAATATCCAGTAAATTATCTATAAATTTATATTTAAGCTTCTATAACTTGTTCTAATACTTGTAGAAATATCTTATTTTCTTCTGGAGTTCCAACTGTAACTCGCAGACAGTTTGCCAAGGTTGGATGACTACCATGCAAACATTTAACTAAAACATTGCGGGCTTTTAATCTTTCAAACACTTTTTTAGCATTTACAGTTTGAAATAAGATAAAATTAGCTTGACTAGGCCAAGTATGTATCCCATCAATAATATCTAACTGCTCTGCTAAATATTCTCTATCTAGTTTAATATTTTGAATTTGCTGTTCTAATATACCATAATTTTGCAATGCAAATACAGTACTTAACTGAGTTAACGAATTTATATTATAAGGTAAACGTAATTTTTCAATTTGTTCTAACCATTCTTTTGAACCGACCAAAAATCCTAAACGCAATCCAGCCAAACCTAATTTGGATAATGTTCGCATTACTAATAAATTGGGATATTTATCTAAGTAAGACATAAAACTATATTCGGCAAATGGAGCATAAGCCTCATCAACTATCACAAGACCAGAAGTTGTTTCTAAAATTGCTTCAATATCATCAATAGAAAAACTATTACCAGTGGGATTATTTGGATATGCTAAAAATATTAAAGCTGGTTGATGAATTTCTATTTCTTCCAACATGGCAAACATGTCCAACTCAAAGTCACCAACTTGTAGAGGAACACCAATATATTGCATTCCCACAAAATTAGCAATCATTCGATACATTACAAAACTTGGTTCTGGAGCTAATAATACTCGTCCTTCATCATTCAGAGCTAAAGCTAACATTTGAATCAATTCATCAGAGCCATTACCCAGAATAATTTCCATATTATCAGGTATTTGCATCACAGAACGCAATTTTTGTTTAACTTCACTGGCACTTGGGTCTGGATAACGATTTAAGGAAGCATTACGCACAACTTCAAGCCAAGCTTCAATCTGATCTATATTCCAATGATATGGATTTTCCATCGCATCAAGTTTAATAGCATTACCAGATTCAGGGACATGATAAGCAGAAAGTTGTTGTATTTCTTGACGTATCCAATTATTCATAAATTATATCCTATATTCAGCTGACCGAGCATGAGCTGTTAAACCTTCACCATGAGCAAGAATAGAAGCAGTCTGTCCAAGTTTACTTGCTCCTTGCTTAGAACTCATAATTAATGAAGAACGTTTTTGAAAATCATAAACTCCCAATGGTGAAGAAAATCTAGCAGTACGAGAAGTTGGTAATACATGATTAGGCCCAGCACAATAGTCACCTAAAGCTTCAGCAGTATAACGCCCCATAAAAATTGCACCAGCATGTCGAATTTTAGCTACCTGTTCCTGAGGATTTTCAATAGATAACTCCAAATGTTCTGGAGCGATAAAATTAGTAATTTCAATTGCTTCAGCTATATCTTTAACTTGAATAAAAACACCATGTTCAGTCAGTGAAGTCTTAATAATTTCAGCTCGTGACATCTGAGGTAATAAAGTATTCATACTATTTTGTACTTCTTGTAAAAAATTAGCATCTGGACTAATTAAAATAGCTCGAGCATCTTCATCATGTTCCGCTTGGGAAAATAAATCCATAGCAATCCAATCTGGATTAGTATTTCCATCACAAATTACCAAAATCTCGGAAGGTCCAGCAATCATATCTATACCAACCATACCAAATACCATACTTTTAGCAGTAGCAACATAAGCATTTCCTGGCCCCACAATTTTATCAACTTTAGGAATAGTTTTAGTTCCATAAGCTAATGCTGCTATTGCTTGAGCTCCACCAATAGTAAAAATTTTATCCACTCCAGCTATGGCAGCCGCCGTTAATATCAAATCATTCAATATATTATCTGGAGCTGGTACAACCATGATAATTTCTTGTACTCCAGCCACTTTAGCTGGTATAGCATTCATTAAAACTGAAGATGGATAAGATGCTTTGCCACCTGGTACATATAAACCAACTTTATCCAATGGAGTAATTTGTTGTCCCAATAAAGTATCATCTGGTTCAAAATATTGCCAAGATTGTTGCATTTGATGTTGATGATAATTATTTATTCTTTCAGCGGCTCGTTCTAAAGCAAATTTTTGATCAGAGCTTATTGAAGCTTGTTGTAGACGTTCAGAAGAAATAATAAATTCATGAGGATTTTGTAATTGACGACGATCAAATTCATTAGTATAATCAAGCAGAGCTGTATCACCATTACGTCGCACATTTTGTAAAATTTCACGTACTACCTGCACAACCCCATCATTTGAAGTTGTATCCCACATTAGTAAATTATCTAATCTTGACCAAAAATCGGTATCTATAGTAGTAAGTTGGAGTATATTTAGCATTTTAAAAGTAATGTATTACTCAGACCAAGATTACGTTTATCTAAATAATTTATAAACGCAATAGAATTTCAAATAATACTTTTAGATAAAATTTGTACAGGATAATTTTTTAAATATTTAATTCCCAATTAGAATAAGACTTTACTACATATATTAGAAAGCAATGCTCTTAATTGAAACTAACCATTGGTTTAAGAAAATAATTTACCCTTCGACTGGGAAACCAATTTCTTCCAACAATGTAGTTATCTGTTCCCAACTAACTATGGTTTCATCCCAATCGATAGCAACAGTTTTATTATCTTTATTAGCCATTGCAGAATTAATTCCTTTTAATTCCCCTAATTCACGTTCAATTGTACCAATACAATGTCCACAACTAATTTTAGGGATAGTTACAGTTTTAATTGTCATATGTTTTGTTTCTTGTTGAAGATTGATATAGTATATTGTAACAATAATCCATAATAAAAGCCATAGCAATTCCCAATTGAATGGCTTGGATGAATATTAAATAACAAATTGATTTTTAAATTTAATTAATAAGCATTAAGAATCTCCACATATTGTTTAATATATTTATAAATATAAAAAAATATTTTAAGTAGATTTTTTAGATAGACTTGCAGTAGAAATTCTTATCACTATATAATTTGATAAGTAGCTAAATTTTTATGAAACTTATCTGTTATATTGGATTGTAAAATTCCATTTTTTAGTAGGAATAATTTATAAATATTATATTGAAACGTAACTCAATATTTTAATCATCATATTTTTAAATGCTTTGAATAAAAACAAATATCTGGAATTCAAATAACTTACATTATGTTGAGTAAACGTGCCAAACATCTACTGAAAATACTAGTAAATCGTTATATTTACGAAGGTCAACCAATTGGTTCTCGTACATTATCCAAAGATGGTAATCTTGGTTTAAGCCCAGCAACTATCCGTAATGTCATGGCAGATTTGGAAGAAAAAGGATTAGTTTTCTCGCCACATACTTCGTCAGGTAGAATTCCAACAGTTCTTGGTTATAGATTGTTTGTTGATAATTTATTACAGATAAAACCACTAACTGGTAAACAAGAAAATGATTTACGTCAACAGTTTGCTACAGAATGTAATGAGCAACATTTGTTAGAGCAAACCTCTAATTTATTATCTAATTTAACGAATCTAACTAGTTTAGTAACATTGCCAAAATGTTGTGATAAATCACTACGTCACATTGAATTTTTATCTCTTTCTAACCAAAGAGTATTAGCAATATTAGTATTTAACGATGCTGAAGTTGAGAATCGAATTATTCATACCTCTCATAATTATTCTGCAAATGAATTACAAAATGCCGCTAATTATTTAAATGCTGTATGTAAAGGTGAAAATATCAAAACTGTACGTGAAAATTTGCTAAATGAATTGCAAATAACCCGTCAGAATATGGATAAATTAATGCAAACTGTGGTAGAAATGGCAGAAAAAGCATTTGATGATGTTGATGATGACTTTGTTATGACCGGGCAAACTAATCTAATGAAATTTGCTGAATTATCAGATATAGAAAAATTAAGAGACTTGTTTATAGCATTTAATGAAAAACGAGATATTTTGCACTTACTTGAACAGGCATTAAAAACTCAAAGTATGCAGATTTTTATTGGTGAAGAATGTGGCAAAAAAGTATTATGCGACTGTACTGTAATTACCTCGCCCTATATAGTTAAAGATAAAGTGATTGGAGTAATTGGTATAATTGGGCCTACCCGTATGCCTTATGAACGTATTATTCCAATCGTTAATTTAACTGCCAAATTATTGGGTTCGGCCTTGAACCCACATTAGATTATCCCCATTCATTTCTGAACTTACTAATTGTGAATTGATAAATGGTCGATTTTATCATTGCCATTCTTCGTAATTCACAAGATTTAGTAATTCACAAGATATTTGTATAATAAATTAATTAGGAAATTTTTTATGCCAGATAATACTACAGATTCAACTGTAGATAACACTGTTACAGAATCAGAAACTTCAACGATAAAAAAGTCTAATGTAGAAAAGATTACTGAAGATATTTCAGTAGAAGAATTAACTAAACAGTTAACCGATATGCAAGAACGGGCAATTGAAGCCCAACAAAAAGCTGATGAATATTGGGATACTATACTGCGGAAACAAGCTGAACATGATAATTTACAAAAACGTATGATAAGAGACTTAGAAAATACTCGTAAATATGCGTTAGAAAAGTTTGCTACTGAAATATTAGCAATAAAAGATAGTATGGAATTGGGTTTAGAAGCTACTAATAAACCGGAAACTAACTTAAAAACTATCCATGAAGGCATGACTTTAACTTTAAAAATGCTGACAGATAGTTTAACAAAATTTAATATTATGGAACTTGAACCTATTAATGAAAAATTTAATCCACAATGGCATGAAGCAATGACTACTCAAACTAATGCTGAAGTTGATGATGGCACAGTATTACATGTACATCAAAAAGGCTATAAATTAGAAGATCGCTTGCTACGTCCAGCACGAGTTATAGTATCTAAAAAACCGCTTGAAAATCAAGCTTAAAATCCCATAAACAACCGAAATAGGAAATAAATAATGAGTAAAATAATCGGAATAGATTTAGGAACCACCAATTCTTGCGTTGCCGTAATGGAAGGTAAGAAATCTCATGTAATAGAGAATAGTGAAGGTACTAGAACTACACCATCTATAGTTGCTTATACCGATAATGATGAAGTATTAGTTGGTCAATCAGCTAAACGTCAAGCTGTTACTAATCCAGATAATACCTTATTTGCAGTTAAACGATTGATTGGCCGTAAACTTAAAGATGATATAGTCCAACGTGATGTGGGTATGGTTCCGTATAAAATTGTTGGAGCTGATAACGGTGATGCTTGGATATCTGTTAAAGGTAAAAAAATGGCTCCACCAGAAATTTCTGCTCGTATTTTGATGAAAATGAAAAAGACAGCAGAAGACTATCTAGGTGAACCAGTTACCGAAGCTGTGATTACAGTTCCAGCTTATTTTAACGATTCCCAACGACAAGCAACTAAAGATGCTGGTCGGATTGCTGGATTAGATGTAAAACGTATTATCAATGAACCAACAGCTGCCGCCTTGGCTTATGGCATGGACAAACAACATGGCGATGTAAAAATTGCAGTATATGACTTGGGTGGTGGCACGTTTGATATTTCTATCATTGAAATTGCCGAGATAGATGGTGAACACCAATTCGAAGTATTATCTACTAATGGTGATACTTTCTTAGGTGGTGAAGATTTTGACATGGCAATTATTAATTACTTGGTTGATGAATTTAAAAAAGATGCTGGAATCGATTTAAAAACTGACCCTTTAGCATTACAAAGGCTTAAAGAAGCAGCGGAAAAAGCTAAAATTGAATTATCTTCTAGTCAACAGACAGATATTAATTTACCTTATGTGACTGCTGATGCTACTGGGCCAAAACATCTTAATATTAAATTAACTCGAGCTAAATTAGAAAGTTTAGTAGAATCATTAGTTAATCGTAGTTTAGAACCTTGTCGAATTGCATTGAAAGATTCTAAATTATCCGCTGGAGATATTGATGAAATTATTCTAGTTGGTGGTCAAACTCGGATGCCAATGGTGCAACAAGCAGTTAAAAATATCTTTGGTAAAGAACCACGTAAAGATGTGAACCCAGATGAAGCTGTGGCTATTGGTGCTTCCATTCAAGGTGGTGTATTAAGCGGAGATGTGACAGATGTATTACTATTAGATGTAACTCCTTTATCCTTGGGTATTGAAACCATGGGTGGAGTTATGACCAAGTTAATACCTAAAAATACTACTGTTCCAACCAAGCAGTCACAAACTTTCTCTACTGCTGATGATAATCAAACTGCGGTAACAGTACATGTATTACAGGGCGAAAGAGACGTTGCTTCAGCAAATAAATCCTTAGAACGATTTGATTTAGCTGATATTCCACCAGCACCACGTGGAGTGCCACAAATTGAAGTAACTTTTGATATTGATGCCAATGGCATTTTACACGTATCAGCTAAAGATAAAGCTACTGGCAAAGAACAATCTATTTCTATCAAAGCCTCTAGTGGTTTAACTGATGCCGAGATAGAGCAAATGGTTCAAGATGCTCCATGAGGGGCGTGCGGCGGGCGGAATGACGCAGTTGAATCCGCTCCCGCAGCTTCCCCCCATCCACCGACTGTTCAAACAGGCCCA
>DRQV01000220.1 GCA_011371325.1 Thioploca sp. | reverse complement strand
TGTATTAATAAAGTCATTTTATATATCGATAATGAAAGTATCGTAACTCTCAATTAAAAATTAATTATGATCGTTATAATATCTTCAATTGAAAAATTCTATAATGTAGATAGACTAAGTTTGGGTTTACGTTAGTGAAATGTTTGGTAAAACTATCTTTTTTGTAGAATTTTCTATGTATAATTTTCAAATGATATAAACGTATATGTTATAAATTTATAGAAATTAAATATCTAAAACAAATGGTCAAAATATTGCAAGATTTAGCTAAAATGATTTACCAAATATTTAAAATACGGATAACCTGATGTGTTTAAGGGCAAATAAATATAGAGAATTAACAATAGTTGCTGTATCTTTAGGAATTTTACAAGGAATTATTCTTAACATAGCCTTCGTTTATATTGCTTTAAAGTTAGGTTTTTCTATTGGTGGTTCTGCTATTGCAGCAATTCTTGGTTATGTATTTTTACGTGGTATATTGCGCAACGGCACAATTGTTGAAAATAATATTAATCAAACTATAGCTTCAGGTATAAATTCAACTGGAACAGGAGTGACATTTGTATTGCCAACCTTATTTTTGCTAAGTGTTCAAAATCAAAATTTAGTAATTTCATTATGGCCTTTATTAATAGCAGGAATTGGAGGAGCTATTTTAGGGGTCATTGTTATTATTCCATTACGTAAGCAACTAATAGAAATAGAACGTTTGCGTTTTCCAACTGGAGTAGCAGTGGCAACCATCATTCGTTCTGGGGTAGCAACTGGATTTGATAAAGCTAAATTACTAATTATTGGTTTATTAATAAGTGCAACTTGGAAATTATTAATGATCTCCTGTTGGTTGGAAATACCAGGGATTTTAGAAGGTGAAGAACTTAATTTAAGCTTTGGAATTTTACCAGCCTACTTAACTCCAGCAATTTATTTATCAACATTAAATTTTGCTGCTGGTTTATTATCTGGACGTTCTGGATTGCCATTTCTATTTGGTGGTATTTTAGCTTGGTGGGTAATTTCTCCATCTTCAGTTTATTTTGCTTGGACTCCAACTGGATTAGATGATCCTGCACTAATAGATTTCATTTATAGTCAAATGTTGCGACCTCTTGGAATTGGAGTTTTAATTGGAGCTGCTTTTATGGAAGTTATTTTAAACTTTCCAGCAGTCAAAGGAGCAATTAACTCTCTAGTAGAAGCTTCCCGCAATAATAGCATGACATGTAAAGATGAAATGTCATTTAATGTATTAATGGCCGGTGCAATAGTAGCTATAATATTCTTTTTTTTAGCTGCTTGGAGCGTAACTGGAGTGTCTATCGTCCAAGCATTATTAGTTTCTACATTAGGTACTTTATGGTTAGGATTATCTGGATTGATAGTAGCACAATGTACTGGTTTAACTGATATTTCTCCAGTTTCTGGAATCGCTTTGATTTCTGTGACTATGATGATGTTTGCACTAGATGGCAATGTTGGGGGAGCTATGTTAGTAACATTAGTAATTGCCGTAGCTATAGGACAAAGTGCTGATATGATGCAAGATTTGAAGACAGGTTTTATGGTTGGAAGCCGTCCTTTATTACAGCAAATCGTACAACTTACAACTTCATGGTTGGGAGTTATTGTAGCTTGTATAGTTATATATCTACTTTGGTCTAGTGGAGTTGATGGGGAAAATGGTTTTGGGCCTAATACAAGTTTACCAGCCCCACAAGCTACTGTTCTTATGAGTGTAGTAGAAGCAGTGCAAAATGACACTGTTCCCATAGATAAATTTGTATTAGGAGGTATAATTGGAGTCATGCTTGGCAGTGCTCCTTTAGCTGGGATAGGGGTTTTAGTAGGTTTAGCCATGTATTTACCACTTTCTATAACTCTTGGATATGGGCTTGGTTGTCTTACTCAAATATTTATTGCTAAGAAAAAAGGAGAAGCTTTCACGGAAAATAAAATAGTACCACTTGCAGCTGGGTTAATTATCGGTGAAGCTCTTATGGAAGTTGGACATGTAGTATTTAAAATGTTTTTATAGGATATATGCGTATACTAGGTCTAGTATTATTTTTAATTGGTATCGTTTTAGCTCTAATCAGTGCTGCTAAATTACCAGTTTATGATGCAAATTGGTCAGATATGTTACCGCTTTATAGTTTGGCAATACTATTATCATTTATCGGTTTATTAATTTATCATCAATCACAATCATTAAACAATCTTACTTACAATTCTTCCACCTTACTCTATTCTAGTATCGTAAAATTATTACAAGAATTAATTATTGAAATGAATAAATTAGAAACAGATATTTTCCAGCTTGATGAAGCGGAATTAGCACAAAGAGTAAATTTTTTACTGAACCAATATGTATTGCCTTGCAATGCGGCTAGACAGGAAATTATAGAATCATTAGGTCATTATAAAGGTTCAGAAGTTCTTATATCAATTGCTCAAGGTGAACGTTTATTAAATCGAATTTGGTCTGCGGCAAGCGATGGAAAAATCCAAGAAATTTATCTAATCTATCCAAAAATTCAGCATAATTTTGAAGAAGCTTATCTCAAATGTTTGGTTTAGCTTATTATAAATTTAAGCAAACAGTGGCAAAAAAATATGGTAAAACTCATAGTATTAAAATTAGATAACACCTAATATTAAATTCATTCTGGTTTCTGTTGGGCTTCAAAACTTAATTTCATTAAACCTAAATCACGGGCAGCTTCCATAGCTTTTACTACCGCATAATGAGGAGCATTTTTATCGGCACTGATTAACAAAGATGGATCAGACTGCTCTCCAATAGCTTTTTTAAGAGCCAATTTAAGAGTATCCAAGTTAGAATTAATCAAAGTATGCTCGAAATCATCAATAGCATATCCACCATTTTCATCAATAATTATCCGAATTATTCGCTGTTGTTTAATAGATTTTTCACTTTTTGCTTCTGGCAGATTAATCTTTAGCTGAGTTTCTTTATTAAACGTAGTCGTCATCATAAAAAAAATTAGCAGTAGGAAAACAGTATCAATCAACGGGGTTAAATTTACCCTAAAATTATCACTATTCTTATATCGTCTAAACTTCATTATTTTTCACGGTTTCCATGTAAGATATCCAACATTTTGACAGCTTCTTGTTCCATTGACATGATTAATTCATCAACCACTGAGCGGAAATAACGATAAAAAATAAAAGCAGGAATAGCTATAGTCAAGCCAGTTGCAGTAGTTATTAAAGCTTCTGATAATCCCCCTGATAACACCAAAGGATTGCCTAATCCAACTTCACCAATAGCTGCAAACATTCTAATCATACCAGTCACTGTGCCTAATAAACCTAATAATGGAGCAATTTCAGCGATAGTTCCTAAAGTAGTCAAATATTTTTCTAAAGAATGCACAACT
>DRQV01000219.1 GCA_011371325.1 Thioploca sp. | reverse complement strand
CAACAACCAAAGCCTTATATAAAAATTTATTAGCTTATGAAATACAGGGATTACGTTTACCTTCTAATAAGGAGATACTTGCTTATATAGAACCAAATTTACATCGGGAACGAGGTAGTAATAAGTTGCAAAAGAAATATATAAATATTCAGCAAGCTAAGTTAATCCGTTCTTTTAAAACTGGTAAAATTTTAACTTCTTCCTTGCCTATTCTTTCAGGTGGTGGTGCTGAAACTTTGCAAGAATATCAAAATAACCTGTTAGCAGCTAATAAAATATTAGAATTCCAAAAACAAATGGTTCAATATGATGATGATATTATTGAATTTGGCAAAGAAATTACCAAACGTGATAAAGATTTATTGAATCAACAAGAACATATAACTCAATTAACTTCCCATATTGATAAACTGACTCTCAATTTACAAGAACAGGCAACTTTAAGTGAACGTCAAGCAACAATAAGTGAACGTCAAGCAATGGAATTACGCCGTGAAATTGATTTGGCTAATAGTAGATTTCAAATTTATAAGGTTCAAAAAGAACAAGAACTTGCTGAACAAAGGCAGGAATTGGACAGTCAAACTCAACATATTGCATCTTTAATAGAACAAAATACCCAACTAAATATAGATATTAATAAGTTAATCCATTGGTTATTTGCTTTGGATGATGATATAAAAGCTGTTTTTAAATCCTTAACTTGGCGAGTTGGAAATATTATCACCCAAATTGCTTTAAAATTATCTTTCAAAAAATCAGATGCTACTGCTAAAGAGCATATTCAATTTATTATTCAAGAAGTTACTAAATATAGATTGTCTACTCAAGATGATTCTCAGCTCCAATTACCAAGTCCTTCAGCAGAATCTCCGCAATTAGATGTTCAGCAAGATTTTAAACCGCATATTTTAACTTTACCAACTACTAAAGATTATGAATTGTGGTATAACTTTAACCAATGCCAAGCAGATGATTTGGAATATCAACAGCAAACAATTAAGACATGGGATAATTTTCCTATAATATCTATTATAATTCCAACTTTTAATAGCATGTCACAATGGTTAGATACTTTATTATTTAGTATTCATAGCCAAACTTATCCATATTGGGAATGCCTTATTATTGATGATGCTTCTACCACTACCGAACATTTACTAATTGTAAAAAAATGGTGTCTTAAAAATGATAAATTTCAATTAATTGAACAGGTTAAAAATCAAGGTGTTAGTAATACTTGTCAAGTTGGAGTAGAACATGCGACTGGTTCATATCTATGTGTAGTAGATCATGATGATCAATTAGAACCACAAGCTTTGTTTGAAATTGCTAAAGTTTTACAACATCAGCAACCAGATGTGCTTTACTCTGATGAAATGTTGACTAATGAAGATGGTACTATGATTCGGTGCGAATTTAGACCTAATTTCAATTACTATTTTCTATTAAGTCACCCTTATATAATTCATCTCACTGTTATTAAACGAGAATTAATACTTAAAGTTGGTGGTTTTAAACCGGATTTACAAGTAAGTCAAGATTATGATTTATTACTTAGAATAGCTGCAATTAGTCGTTCTTTTGTACATATTCCCAAAGTTTTATACCGATGGCGTACTCATACTGGTTCTACTGGTCATCAACAGAGTGATAATGTTATGCAGGCTTCGATTACTGCTTTGGACAACCATTTACAATTAGTAGGCTTAAATGATTCTTGGACAACTAAAGGCTTATCTTTTAATTTCTTTAGAATTCGGCATAAAATAGCGCCTGTTAGAGTGTCTGTTATTATTCCTACCAAAGATAGAGTAGATTTATTAAAAACCTGTTTAGATTCTTTCCAGAAAAATACTTATTTGCCGGATGGAGTAGAAGTGGAATTTTTAATAGTTGATAACAATTCAGAACAACCAGAAAGCTTTGCTTATTTTGATAAATTGATAGCAGCTGGCCATATAATATTGACTGAACCTGGGAAATTTAACTATTCATTACTAAATAATCAAGCGGCTAAACAAGCTTCAGGGTCTGTATTATTATTTATGAATAATGATATTGAAATCATAGAAGCTGGCTGGTTGGAAGCTATGTTGGAATTAATGGCATTCAATGAAATAGGCGTAGTCGGAGCTAAATTGCTTTATCCACTAGAACTTGGTTTAATTCAACATGCTGGTGTAATGATTTTCAACGATGCAGCTGCTCATGATCATCAATTTTTCCCGGAGTTTGAAACTCAGAGTGATATGGCAGTTGGTCATAATGGTGCTTTATTAGCAATTCGAGAATGTTTAGCGGTAACCGGAGCTTGCATGATGGTACGGCGTTCTGCTTTTGAGGCTGTTGGAGGATTTGATGAAACTTTACATGTTGGGTTTGGTGATACTGATCTATGCTTAAGATTACGTGAAGTTGGCCATAAATGTTTAATAACTCCTTATGCTCGTCTGATTCACCATGAGTCTGCTACTCGTGGCTATCAAGTCGATGATCCACACCCAGAGGATAGTGAATT
>DRQV01000218.1 GCA_011371325.1 Thioploca sp. | reverse complement strand
TAGCCAGTGCATTATTTCTTCATTGCTTTCAATCTTTTTTTTGCTAGATATTGTATTATTTTGTCTATAAGCTTGATACACTAAAAACCAAATATTGATACCATAAGTTGAAATATCAATTTTCTCTAAGCCTAATGCTTGGTATAGACAAGTTATAGATTTAACTTCAAAATAGTTAACATGCCCAGGAGGGTTATTATTATAAAAGTTATGAAACAATTTTATTGAGAAAGTATTGTAATTAGGTACACCAGAAGTCAAAAACAATCCGCCTCCTTTTAATATTCTCACTAGTTCTTTTGCAATCTTTAAAGGATTATACAAATGTTCAAATGTAGCATGTGAAAATACAACATCGAAATAATTTGTAGGAAAATGACAATCATCAATAGTCGAATTTATAATATTTAAATCAAATGCTTTAGCAGCATATATCGAATATTCAGAAAAATCTACTCCATAAGTTATTAAACCTCTTTTTCTTGCTCTTCTTAAAAACATACCTGAACCACAACCGAATTCTAGTATTTTAAGATCAGTTCTACCAAATATTCTTACCATATTATCAATAATTTTATCATAGTAAGCTATCGTATAGATAGGTTCATCTTGATAGTAATGCAAAATAGTCCCGCTCTCGTATTTACAAGCCTTTTCAATTGTTATTTCATCAATATCTGCAAAAACCATACTGCATTGTTTGCATCTCAGTATCCTTATCTGATTAACAGTAATTAGATAGAGTGCTTGATTATCAAAACAAATAGGACATGTACGGTATTGAGTAACGGTTTGTTTATTTTTCATAAGTTTGTTCTATTTTTTATCTGCTTTATCGACACCATTCATAATTTCTACAAAAGTAGTGAACAACTGTCAATAATGACTGGATTCCTTCATACATGATTATTTATTAAGGGATGAATCCTTTGTAAAAGTCGTTATTCTTGACAATGCTAAAGTTCATTACGATGAAGAAGCTATAGCAATGATTGAAACTACTGGAGCTAGCGTAATGTACTTACCACCCTACTCTCCTGAACTTAATCCTATTGAAAATATTTGGTCTAAAGCCAAAAATTATCTTAGAAAAATTCCTATTTTGGATACTGAATATTTATATCTTGCTATTGCTCATGCTTTAGAAACTATTACTCCTTCTGATGCTCGTAATTCTTTTGTACATTGCCTCTAAATTTTGGGTTATATACAAACGGGAAACGCTATATCTTAATAGAAAATCGCAATACCAAATCTACTCATCTGCTTGTAAAAATTTGAAATTTTCATCTCGCAAACCTATTAATACGCTGTCACCATTTGCAGCAACCTTTAACTCTCCATAACGAGCTTTATTATAAAAACGAGCATGTCCTTCCTGAAAAAAGAAAGATTCTGCACCTAAATTAATCCCTCGACCACGTTTACGAAATCGTAATAAAAATTCCATCGGCTGTAAATTTTCATCATCATAAATTCGGATAAAGCGAGCTACTTTATTTTCATCCAATCCCATAACTAAAAAACCATTTTTTTCAGCCCCTTTTGCTTCTGCTAAAGTTGCTACTTTATACCGCAAAATCATATAATCACCCTGCATTAATGAGCGAGGATCAACTGGGGCTAATTCTAATAAAATCGTAGAGCCTTCTGTTAATAATTGTTCTTTCTGATAAATTTGAAAATTAATCAGCACTAATATTACAATCACCATTATAAATACTGTTATACGTCGCATTTTTATTCTCCCTGCACTAATGGAAATATATATTTAAATACAAATCGTAAACTCAACAGTGCAATACCAGTAGTTATTAAACTAACTGATTTCATTAGTAAGGTTATATCCAAATTATAGTAGAATTCTATTATGAATAGAGTAAGGAATATAATTGCCAGTCCCATTAAGATTTTATTACCACGTTGGAAACCTAATGCTAAAATAATTATAGAAGCAATAATTCCTGGACTTTGAAACAGTAACAAGCCAACTAATATAGTACTGCCAAAAATAGCATAGCTTTGAGGAGCTGACATAGAAATATCATACCCATCCAATAAATAAATCTCTAACATTATTAATATAATTATTAAACCAATTGTTGAATACCACCAAGTTATATTAGGAATGCTAGGTATATCAGGCATTACGGACAATAATAGAACTATTTGCAATCCAATTACAAATCCATATCCCAATGGTTGATATAATGAAGCCATGATTTTATCGGTTAAATGATCTGATTCTGCTAACCAATACCAACTAGCTCCAGCAGCTAATAAAATGATAACTATATGTATTCCTTGATATAGTCTAAACTCGTATAATAATACCAAGGCAGCTAAAGTTGCTATTAATACAGCTAAAAATCGTAAAATATTGTTTTTATAAAAAAATATGATAAATATCTCTAAAAACCACGTTACCAATGCAGCCGCAATTATATTGCCATCAGTAGCACCAATTCCACCGATAAATAAAATCTGGCCGGTTAAATTTAATGCTAAAGATAACTGTTCCACGAATAGTTGATCTTTCTGTGAATAATGTAGAAATATGGTTACTGATAATAGTATTAATCCCACTATAATCGCAGAATTAGCATCATTGATTATATTGCTTAGGAAGATAAAAAACAGGAATAAAATTACTGATAGCCAAGCTGATACTCCTACCATAGCAGTTATAAACCAAGGATTTACTTCTCTTTCTTGTTGTAAAGTAGCAACTATTTGTGAATGTGTATCTGGCAATAATAGCTTTTTCAATATTAATTCATCAATCAGATTTTCTAGTCGCATCATTCCTCCTGCTGCCAAATCTGTTGAACTTTTAATAACCATTTAGTTGCCAAAGTAGCTTGACCTATTACTATAACGGCTAATAACAAGAATAGTATAACTTCATCTAATGCTAATGATACTCCAATCAAAGTGGTAAATGTTATCAAAATTCCTAATAAACAAATTGCTAATAATAATAAATCATGTCGTTGGTAACGGTAATACCACAAACTGAAAGCTGTTGTTAATATATATAAGACTGTTGCTAATCCAAATAGTTGATTATCTTGCCAAATAATGTTGAAATTAACGATGGTCATTAAAGTCGGTATAATTAATATAGTTAAAGTAGTGATAAATAATATGATACCTAACCATTTACCTTGCAACCATTCAAGTTTATGATTAAACTCTAAAATTAATAAAGCCATACCATTTAATAAAAATAATAGTAAAAATAATTCAATTGGTATTTCGTGATGATTTGGAACTACCACTTGTTCCCAGAATAAACCTAAACCCAGATTAAGTAAGATTAACCATAATAGCCACAAAGGAGCAAACCTACTCACCAATACCCAAGGTAGAATTAAAGCTGCCCAAACTACGAATAGTCCAAAAGCATCAGCTCCAGTTTGATAAGTCTGTCCATAAACTGCTAATAATGCTCCTAATAATATAGATGCTCCTAATATTGCGGCTTGGCTAGATAAGTATTCTAATCCTCTTATTGAAGCAAATAAAGCCATTGCTAATATTCCAGTTTCTAATAAACCAAATTTAGCAAATTTTTCCATATCATTCCAATTATAAGCAAAGAAAAATATAATTCCCACTGATAATAAAGTGATACCGAGCAATAAAAACATATCATCTAAAAACTGTCGCCAAGCTTGACTATCTGGCACAATTCCAATTTTGCGTAATGCGTATTCTAAAGTTTTAACTTCAAGCTGTTCATTACGAGCTAGAATATATAAATGTTCGGATGTAACCTGACTATTTAATGTTAGCATAATTATATCCTAAAGCTGGTTAAGTCATAAATTTAAGGTGTCTTCCCGGGTAAATTCCTAATCTGCCACAATAGATTATAGTATTCTTATAATTTTTTTCTAGATTTATTTTGCAGAATATTTAACTAATGCTTCCATATCTAATAACTTACGATCTACTTTTAGATAAGCCACTTCATCTTCAATAATTACTACTGCTTCTTTTACTCCTGGTACTTGTATTAAATATTGATTTAATTTATTTGCTTGTTTAGTATCGATTTTTCCAATATTTAACAGATGACTAGTTAAATGGGATGGTTTTTGCATTGTTATTGCTAATAGAAACCAAATTACCACTAGAATAGCACTGAAAGCAAATACAGAACTAATACCGTAATGTTGATGTAACCAGCCACCACTAACTCCACCTAAAAATGCTCCAAAAAATTGGGAACTAGAATAAACTCCCATCGCAGTACCTTTGCTATCTGCTGGTGCAATTTTACTGATTAAAGATGGCAAATTAGCTTCCAAAAAATTGACAGCAGTAAAAAATAAAAATAACATTATGATAATTCCGATTAAACTATGATGTACATAGCTAAAACCAAGTTGAGATAAACCTAAAATTCCGACTGCTCCAACAAATATTGGTTTAATCTTATTATATTTTTCCGCTATTATTATAAATGGAATCATCACAATAACAGAAGCTACAAGTACAGAAACATAAACTAACCAATGTTTATCAGTGCTGAGTACAGTTTTTAATGCAATGGGTAATACTACAAATAAAGATGTAAGTAGCAAATGTAACATTAAAATACCAACATTTAAACGTAATAATTGGGTATCTTGCAATACTCGTTTAAACTGGGCTGGAACTGGTTCTGTTTCACGATGAAAACTACTAATTAACGGTTTTGGTACCTTTAGATATAAAATTGCAATACCAACTAATGCTAACATTGCAGTTAGCCAAAAAATACCAGGTAAACTAAGCCAATGATAAAATATCGGGCCAATTATCAATGCTAATAAAAAAGAACTACCAATACTCATTCCCATTATAGCCATAGCTTTAATACGATGTTCTTCACGGGTTAAATCAGCAGTTAAAGCTAACAATGCTGCTGCAATTGCTCCACAACCTTGGATGGCGCGACCAATAATAATTCCAGCCATTGAAGTAGATAAAGCTGCTATTACACTACCAATGGCAAATATTATTAAACCCATATAAATAATCGGTTTACGACCAAAACGATCTGATAACATGCCAAATGGAATTTGGAAAATAGCTTGAGTTAAACCATAGATACCAATCCCTAAACCAACTAAGGTTGGAGTTGCGTCGGGAAGGTCGTGAGCATACAGGGCAAATACAGGTAAAATCATGAATAGCCCTAACATCCGCATGGACATGATACTAGCTAATGCTATAGTAGCGTGTCGTTCACCAGAAGTCATATTATTGGAAATCATAAGTTATAAGATAGTAGTTATATAATATTGCTATTATACCATATCACTTGACTTAGAACATTTTTTGTTAAAATTTAAAGTTATTTAACTAGTATTTCCAGAGAGAATTAATTACATTAATATCAACTAAATAATCTTGACCTTAAGTTTAAATGAAAATTGCCATAATTTTAAACTCATGAAATTTATGAATAATTTTAATCGTCGTCCACTCTATGTAGCAATTTTAACTATGTTATTAGTTATGATGACTACTTGGGCATTTGAGTATTCAGAAAAACAACGTTTTGAACAACAAATCCGATCTGGAGTAATTAATAAATTAAGTACTATTCGAGCTAATTTAGAAGCCTCCTTAAATTCCCGACTATTTTTAATGCAGGGTTTAATTGCTAATATTTCTATTAATCCAGATATTACTCAACAAGAATTTACTAAAATTGCCAAAGCCGCATTAAGACATCAAGTTGGTATTCATAGTTTGAATTTAGCTCGTGGCAATATTGTTAGCCATGTCTACTCAACAGATGGTGATTCCAGTATGTTGGGAACTAATTTAATGAAAATATCAGGTTTAGGTAATGCGATTCGTCGTACTATTGAAACTGGTAAAACTGTGATAGCTGGGCCGATGTCTTTATTCGAAAAAGATACTGTTTTTATTAGTACTCCGCCAATATTTATCAATTCCTTGGATAAATCGGAAAAACAATATTATTGGGGTCTTGGTATGTTATTGATCGATCAAGAAAGTTTGTTTGCAGATGCTGGTTTATTAAATTCTTCTGATAGTTTGGAATATACCATGCGTGGTAAAAATGGACAAGGTGTAACTGGTGGTTTTTTCTTTGGAAATACTGATGTTTTTCAACAAAATCCGGTTATAATGACAGTTTCTTTACCAAATGGTTCTTGGCGATTAGCAGCAGTTCCTAAAAATGGTTGGCCTAACACAGCTCCAATTTCAAAATGGTTATGGTTAATCGGTATTATGTTGGCATTGATGACGGGAATTTTAGTTTTTACAGTAGTCAATGCTCCAATAAAGCTAAAATCAGCTATTGATAAAGCAACTTTAAAACTCCGTCAAGCTAATGATGAAATTCAGCGATTAGAACAACAGAGATATGAACAATTAGCGGTTTATAATCAGACTCTTGAACTTAATGTTGTAGAAAGAACTCATGAGTTATCACAAGCTCTTGAGCATTTAAAATCAACCCAACGGGAACTAATTCATTCAGAAAAAATGGCAGCAGTTGGCCAATTAGTTGCCGGAGTTGCTCATGAAGTAAATACTCCATTAGGCGCAATCCGTTCCTCAGTAGAAAATATAACTAATTTTTTAACTCAAAATTTGACTCAATTACCAGCTTTTTTTAAATTATTATCTCCTACCTTGCAACAAAACTTCTTTGAGTTGCTCCAACAAGCTAACCAACAAAATATTGTGTTATCTTCCAGAGAAAAACGTAAATATCGACGGACTTTAATTAAACAATTAACAGAACAACAGATTGATAATGTAGAAATTATTGCAGATACTTTAGTAGATATGGGAATCTATCAAGATAATATATCTGATTTTTTGCCATTATTACAAAATTCACAAAGCCAAACAATATTAAATACAGCATATAAATTAGTTAGTTTACAAAAAAGTGCTCAAGCCATAACTATTGCGGTTAAAAGAGCTGGTAAAGTTATTTTTGCTCTTAAAAGTTTTGCTCATTATGATCAATCTGGAAAAAAAATAGCAGCTAAGATTGATGATGGGATTGAAACAGTGTTGACTTTATATAATAATCAATTAAAACATGGTGTTGAAATAATTAAAAATTACGCAGAATTACCATTTATCTTATGTTATCCAGATGAATTAAATCAAGTATGGACAAATTTGATTCATAATGCGTTGCAAGCGATGAATGAAAAAGGTACTTTACAAATTGATTTAGTTAAACAAACTGAACAAATTATAATTAGCATTACAGACAGTGGTACTGGTATTCCTGCTGATATTCAACCTAAAATATTTGAACCATTTTTTACTACTAAACCTGCTGGCGAAGGTAGTGGATT
>DRQV01000217.1 GCA_011371325.1 Thioploca sp. | reverse complement strand
CTTTTTTACGAGCTATTGGACCAGAACCTTGGAGTGCTGCTTATGTACAACCTTCTCGTCGACCTACTGATGGTCGGTATGGAGAAAATCCTAATCGATTACAACATTATTACCAATATCAAGTTATTATAAAACCATCACCATTAGAATTCCAAGATTTATACTTAGAATCATTACAAATGTTAGGATTTGATCCATTAATTCATGATATTCGATTTGTAGAGGATAATTGGAAATCTCCAACTTTAGGTGCTTGGGGTTTGGGTTGGGAAGTTTGGCTAAATGGCATGGAAATTACCCAATTTACTTATTTTCAACAAGTTGGAGGGTTGGAATGTAAACCAGTGACAGGAGAAATTACCTATGGTTTGGAACGGATTGCTATGTATTTACAAGGAGTTGATAGCATATTTGATTTAGTTTGGACTGATGGACCTTTAGGACGAATTACCTATAAAGATGTATTTCATCAAAATGAAGTGGAAATGTCAACTTATAATTTTGAACATGCTCCAGTTAATGAATTATTTCGATTATTTGAATTATATGAATCAGAAAGTAACTCTTTAATAACAAAAAATCTACCATTACCAGCTTATGAAATGATGCTTAAAACTTCACATACATTTAATTTATTAGATGCTCGTCATGCCATCTCAGTTACGGAGAGACAACATTATATTTTACGAATACGTACTCTATCCAAAGCAGTAGCTGAAGCATATTATGAACGACGTGAATCTTTAAACTTTCCAATGTGTGAGGTTTCAGCATGAGCGAAATTCGTAATTTATTAATTGAAATTGGTACAGAAGAATTACCACCTAAAGACCTATTAAATCTTTCAGAAGCATTTGTAGCTGCTATAAGTGATGGATTACAACAAAAATCTTTAAATTATAATACCGTGCTTCCTTTTGCAACTCCACGTCGTTTAGCAGTAATAATAGAAGACTTGGACATTAAACAGGCAGATCAACAAATTGAAAGAAAAGGCCCAGCTATAACTGCTGCTTTTGATAAAGAAAGTAATCCAACCAAAGCTGCATTGGGTTTTGCTCGTTCTTGTGGGATTGAAGTTAGTAATTTAGAACAGAAAGATGATCGTTTAGTTTACAATAATATTCAAATTGGAAAATCAACTGTAAGTTTGATTCCTAATATAATAAAAACCGCATTAGCAACCTTACCAATCCCAAAACGAATGCGTTGGGGTAATTCATCATTTGAGTTTATACGACCAGTGCACTGGGTAGTAATTTTATTTGGTTCTGAGCTAATTGAAACGGAAATTTTAGGAATTAAAAGTGGAAGCAAAACTAGGGGGCATAGATTCCATCATCCAGAACCAATCAATCTAACTGAAGTTACTGATTATGCCAAAATATTAGAAAAACAAGGCCATGTTATTGCTGATTTTAACAATAGACGTAAACATATAAAAGTTCTAGCGAAACAAGCAGCTACTTATATAGGTGGAACAGCAGTAATTGATGAAGATTTATTGAATGAAGTAACTGGTTTAGTAGAATGGCCAACCGCTATAACTGGTAGTTTTGCTAAACAATTTCTGGAAATTCCAGCCGAGGTATTGATTGCTTCCATGCAAGGTCATCAAAAATATTTTCCAGTGATAAATAAAGCTGGAGAATTATTACCTAATTTTATTGCAATAAGTAATATTAATAGTAAACAACCAGACATAGTTCAAGCGGGTAATGAGCGAGTAATTCGACCACGTTTAAGTGATGCAGCTTTTTTTTGGCAACAAGATAAAAATACTCCATTAATTAATCGGTTAGAACAATTAAAAACGGTTATTTTTCAACATAAATTAGGTAGTTTATATGACAAATCTAAACGAGTTGCACAATTATGCGGCAATATAACTAAACAATTAGGAGCTACCGAATTACAAGGAATTAGAGCTGGTCAATTATCTAAATGTGATTTAGTAACCGATATGGTTGGAGAATTTCCAGAATTACAAGGAATTATGGGGCAGTATTATGCTCAATGGGATAAAGAAACTGATAAAGTATCTATTGCCTTACGAGAACAGTACATGCCTCGTTTTGCTACTGACAAATTACCAACTACAATTTTAGGCCAAGCATTAGCTATTGCTGATAAACTAGATACTTTAATTGGTATTTTTGGGATTAATCAAGTACCGACTGGTGATAAAGACCCGTTTGGTTTAAGAAGAGCCGCATTAAGTATTTTACGGATTATGATAGAACGTAAATTACCATTAGACTTGCAACAATTATTGATTGAAGCTCAAATAGCATATCCAAATGAAGTATTACCGAAAGATGGTAAAGTATTTACCAAAGTCTTTGAATTTATATTGGAAAGACTACGCAATTATTATCAAGAACAACAAATACCTTTGGATAGTATCGAAGCAATATTAGTCTGTCGTCCCACATCACCATTAGATTTTGAAAATAGAATTCAAGCTATTCAGGAATTTCGTAAATTACCGGAAATGGCTAGTTTAGCCAGTGCAAATAAGCGTATCCATAATATTTTGAAAAAGGCCGACCAAACTATCCCTGATGAACCAAATCCAACCTATTTCAAACATAAAGCAGAACGAAATTTATATGATGCGATGGAATCTGTAAATGAAAATATTTTACCATTATTAGAAATTAGTGATTACCAAACTGCTTTGCAACATTTAGCTAGTTTACGTAAAGTTATTGACACTTTCTTTGATGATGTAATGGTTATGGATGAGAATCCTATAATACGCAGTAATAGATTGGCTTTTTTACAAAAAATTCGGCAATTATTCTTACAAATTGCTGATATCTCCAAATTACAAACTTAAATAATTGACATTAGGCTAACCACAAGAGATAATCCCTACAGATCACAATGTAGGATCAATCCTTTATGGTTTGCCTAAATACACAAATCATAATGCAGAAGCAATCCTGTATACTAGATATTATCTAATTTGGAGTCAATAGTAATCAAACTAATATGCCGAAATCGTAAACCAAATATAAATAGGCAACCTACATAAGTTACCATTCCAACTATTATCAAACCAAACAAATTAAATACTCGTTCTAAAACGCTCATAGAAAACCAAACTGTTAAATAATCACTAACCCACCATAATAAAACAGCCATACTTATATTAGCTAAAAAAATCCGTAATAACAATAATTTCCAACCAACCTGTGGAATAAATAAGTTTTGCTTGCGTAAGCTAAGATAAAGTAATAAAGCATTCAATAAAGCAGAGGCAGAAGTTGCTAAGGCTAAACCAATATGAGCTAAATGCCAAATCAAAATCAAATTTAATATAATATTAGTAACCATCGAAATGACCGCAATCTTAACAGGAGTACGAGTATCCTGTCGAGAATAAAAACCGGAAGCCAAAACTTTAATTAAGATAAAACCCAATAACCCAATAGCATAAGCCATTAAACTGTAATTAGTATTGATAATATCGCTGTCAGTGAATTCGCCACCATAAAATAAAGTGGCTAAAATAGGCCCAGATAAAACCATTAAACCAAACATGGCAGGAGTAGCAATTAAAAATACCCAACGTAAAGCCCAATCTAAGGTAAAATTATAACTATTAAAATTACCGCAAGAAACAGCACGGGATAAATTAGGAAGCATTACAGTTGCTAAAGCTAATCCAAACACCCCTACAGGAAATTCCATTAAACGATCAGAATAATACAACCATGAAACGCTACCAGTAACCAAAAAAGAGGCCATTAAAGTATCCATAAGCAAATTTATTTGGGAAACTGATACCCCAAACAATGCAGGAATCATCAAATGGTGAATACGTTTAACACCTTCATCATGGCGATTGAAACGAGGATTAGGTAATAATTTTAGTCGATATAAAAATGGTAATTGAAAAGTTAATTGAATAATACCAGCGATTAATACGCCATAAGCTAGTGCAATAATTGGTTTTTCAAAATAGGCCGTAAGCCATAAAGCTGAAGAGATTAAACATAAATTTAGAAATACTGGAGTGAAAGCTGGAATGGCAAAATGACCATAAGTGTTTAAAACAGCTCCAGCAAATGCGGTTAAAGCTATAAATAAAAGATATGGAAAAGTAATGCGTAACATTTCCACAGCTAAATCAAATTTTATAGGATATTGGATAAAACCAGGAGCAAATATCATCACTAATACAGGTGCAATTATAATTCCAATCACAGTAATCCAGAATAAAATTCCACCTAAATTGCCGGCCACATGATCAACTAAATGTTTAACTTCAGTTTTACCACGTTGGGATTGATATTCACTCAATACTGGAGTAAACGCTTGGGAAAAAGCCCCTTCAGCGAATAAGCGTCGCATAAAATTGGGAATTTTAAATGCAACCAAAAAAGCATCAGTACTAACACTTGCTCCAAAAATATGAGCAATTACAACATCTCGAGTAAAACCTAAGATACGGGAAATCAACGTCAATCCACCAACCAATGCAGTAGATTTAAGTAATTTTTTACTCATTTAAGCAACCATTATTAATGAAAAAAATTTAGAAAACTGAAGTTACTTAATAATATCACGTTTACAAATAGCTAGTTTATCAGGTAGAATTTTAGTAACTATTTAACCTGACAAGCAAAGGTATCAACAGTAATAAATTCAGCAGTTACATTAAAAAATAATTAATAACTTATATCTAATTATTAAAAAAGTGAATAACTGCTAATAAACTGAATATAAAACCATTAATATTAAGAGGGAATTACCAAAGAGAAAATAATGATATTTTAATATCATATAAAAAGATAATTAATATGTATAACAAATTAACGTATTTAAGAATTGAAATTCAAACCATCATTCCTTCATGCTAAAAGAAGTTGGTTAAAATATAGAAAATAATGATGTATAATATTATTATGCTATATCCTAAAATATAAACCGGAGCCATATTAAGGTGAGTGAGAAATTTTTACCGTTTGCAATGCCATATATTGGTGAAGAAGAAATTAATGAAGTCGTTGATACATTACGTTCTGGTTGGCTAACAAGTGGACCTAAAACTAAATGTTTTGAAGAAGAATTTGCTAATTTTATTGGCATGCCTCACGCATTAGCAGTTAATTCTTGTACTGCTGGATTACATTTAGCTCTTGAAGCTATAGGAATTCAACCAGGTGATAAAATCATTACCACACCTTATACTTTTACTGCAACCGCAGAAGTAATCCGTTATTTAGGAGCAGAACCATTATTTGTTGATATTGATCCAAGTACATTCAATATAGATGTCGAGAAAATAGCTAAAGCATTGGAAAATAATGATGGAATTAAAGCTATTTTACCAGTACATTTTGCTGGACAAGCTAGTGATATGGATGCTATTTTAGCTTTATCCAAACAATATTCTCTAAAAATAGTTGAAGATGCAGCTCATGCACTGCCAACCTATTACAAAGGACGTGCAGTAGGTACATTAGGTGATATTACAGTTTATAGCTTTTATGTAACTAAAACTCTTGCTACTGGAGAAGGGGGGATGATAGTGACTGCTAATTCTAACTATGCAGAACATATGCAAGCTTTACGTTTACATGGAATTAGTAAAGATGTATTTAATCGTGGTGTTTCCAGTATGCCAGCTTGGTATTACGATATAATAGCTCCTGGTTTTAAATATAATATGAATGATATTGCAGCTGCTTTAGGTATTCAACAGCTTCGTAAGGTCAACAAATTTTTACAACGTCGGACAGAAATAGCAGAGCAGTATAATCAAGCTTTCGCTGATTTGCCAATGCGTATTCCATATCAACATCCAAATAGCACTCATGCTTGGCATCTATATGTTATTCAATTAAAATTAGAGGAACTGCATATAGATCGTAATTCTTTTATAGAACGGATGAAAGAAGCTGGAATTGGTACTAGTGTACATTTTATTCCATTACATTTACATACTTATTGGCGTGAAAGATATAATTTCAAACCAACAGACTTTCCGATAGCTTTAGATGCTTATCAAAGAACTGTCAGTTTACCTATTTATCCTAGCATGACTGATTTCGATGTACAAAGAGTTATCACACAAGTTAAGACAATTTTACTTAATAGTATTATAATGAACGATTAATTGGGTTAAAATATCTATCATTGGTTGCAATCTATTCATAGCAATAAATTCATCTGGTTGGTGGGCTTGTTCAATATCGCCAGGACCTAAGATAATAGTTTTCATACCTAAAGCTTGCAAATAAGGAGCTTCTGTCGCATATGCAACTGATTCTGCCGGACATTTAGTTAAACGTTCAGTAACTTGTACTATATCAGAATTTACAGGAGTTTCCATCGCTGGAATACCTCCAAACAATGCTTTAAATTCTATATCTAAATCAGTATTTTGTAAGCTTTTATTTACTAATTGACGGATTGTGGAACGTAATTCTGTTAAATCCATGCCTGGTAATGGCCGTAAATCGATATGTAATTCACAGTCTGCACAAATACGATTAGGATTATCTCCACCTTTTATATGCCCAAAATTCATAGTTGGTATTGGAATTTGAAAAGCTGAATTATAGTATATAGTTTGTAACCGTTCTCGCCAACGCAACAGCTCTCCAATTACTTTATACATACCTTCCAAGGCATTATTACCCAAATTTGGATTGCTAGAATGTCCAGATTTACCATGCAAAATAATAGCTTCCATCATAATTCCTTTATGCATTCTAATCGGTTTCAATCCGGTCGGCTCTCCTATTAAAGCATAGCTGGATTTATGCTGATTAATTAATGCTTTAGCCCCAGCCATATTGGTTTCTTCATTAGCAGTAGCAATTATAGTTATCGGATGTTGTAGCTTAAGATTATTAGCTAATAACTGTTCGATAGCGGTTAATACTAACGCAAAAAATGCTTTCATATCACTAGTTCCCAACCCATATAAACGATTATCTTGTTCGGTAAGTTTGAACGGGTTAAATTGCCAACTATTTATATCATAAGGAACAGTATCAGTATGGCCTGCTAAAACTAAACCATTTTCACCACTACCCAAAGTGGCTAATAAATTAAATTTGTTGGGATAGTTAGGAAGTGGCATAATTTCACATTTAAATCCTAACTCTTTACACCAATTTGCTAACAAGTCAATTATAGTTTGATTGCCTTGATCTATCTTTGAATCATTACAACTGATAGAAGGTATTGCTATCAATTGTTTGATCATATCTAAAGTTGGAGGGATTTTCATTTATTTGTAAAAAATGGTGAGTCTAAATATATTAAATCAATATTAACTGATATGGGATAAGCCTTTAAATTCAAACCGTAATGAGCTAGTAGGGCAAACATCAACACAAGCTCCACATAAAGTACAATCTGTACCAATATCAACTTCAATATTGCCAGCTCGGCCTTTTTTAACACATTCCAATACATGTGGAACTTCACACACAATATGACAAGCGGTTTCATGTTGGCAGGCAGATAAATTATAAGTAATTTGTAAAGGAGATAATGCCCCGGTTAATCCATAGGTCAAACCCATAGGACAGACATAACGACACCAAGCTCGACGAGAATAAAAAATTTCAAATAAAAATAAAAATAATAACCAAACAATTGCTATACCAGGGCCATAAATTAAAGCTCGACTAATCATTCCAACAGGATTAATACTATTAAATAATGAATAACTTAACACAAAAGCCAATATAGAAAATACGATGAAAAAAACTGGGCGAACTCCTCGATGAAACTCATGATTTGTCACCCATTTTTTCGCTGCTAATTTTAGATGGATTTTTTCTGCAATATCTGCCAATAAATGGTAAGGACATACCCAAGAACAGAAAGCTCTACCACCAAGTAATATCCAAATTATAAATACAGTTACTGTTCCAATAATTAGGTTAATAAACATTACCTTATAGGCCAGAACTACCTGCAATGCAGAATAGAGGTCGGCCATATGAAATCCAAGTACTCGGGAAGCGATTATAGAACCCTCAAACAGTTGAATATCTATCCAAAAAGACAAAGTAAACATTAAGTTAATTACAATAATTGAAATCCAACGCCGATTCCGCCATTTTTTACTATATTTACCAGCTTCAACATCTCTTAGTTCCTGTCTAATTTCTTCAATCTGTTGTTTAGTTATTTTTTCAGTGCGTTTTTGCAAATGGATAACTTGAGCAGGTTGGGCTATTTGCTTAGGTTTTTTAGGGGTTTTACCGAACATAACTAATAATGCTTCTAAGTTCCCTTTCATGTTGACTCCCATACTTTACGTTCATCAATTACAATAACCGTTGGTTCTACTGGACAAATCATTTCGCAAACTCCGCAGCCAACACAAGCTTCATGTATAACTGGTAATTTATACCCATTTACATCTTCCAATGAAATAGCTCCTTCAATTGGACATTCACGAACACATAAATCACATAAATCTACATCATATAAATAATCTCGAACTGGAATTGGATTCCAACGATCAATTTCTTCTTGACGTAATAAACCAGTAAAATTAGCTCCTCTAGCTTGACCTTTAAAACCTAAGCCTAATTTAGCTAGACAAGATTCTGGTTTAGCAATTCGAGCCAAACCCATACGAACCTCTTCTTTATTAGTAATATCGTGACTTAAAGAGCCAGTTGGGCAAGCTAATACACATTGTACTGCATCGCATGAAAAATCACAGGCTTGGGAACGTGCATCAATATATGGCACTCCTATTCCTATACCTTCATTAAGTTCAGCTAAAAAAATTGCTTCTACCGGGCAAACTTGAACACATTGCCCACATTTAATACAAGAAGCTAAAAAATCCACTTCTTCTATAGCACCTGGTGGCCGTAATTTAGGTGGTATTAATTTAGCCACTACTGGCAATAAGGTGGCCAATGAAGTTCCCATTACTCCAATAAACAAACCTACTGTGCGTAGAAAACGTCGACGGGAAGCTTTATAACGTGGTGATGATTTTGATAACATATTAATTATTATGGTGTTAAGTAAAATTATGTTACACTAAGTTACTGGACTATCAACTACTTAAATTATAATGAGAAATACTAAATCTTTACTTACTCTGGTAAAACGATTACGCAGGAAAAAATATCCTCTAGCACTCATAGTAGTTATTGCAGGATTATCTTTGATCATGGATAATTGCACTAATCTAACATCTAATATATCACAGAATAGTTCTGATGAATGTCAAGTTTTAAAAATTTATGATGGCGATACTATGACATTACAATGCCCTAATAATCCTAAAAAAACTAAAGTACGCATGTATTGCATTGATACTCCAGAGATGAAACAAAGACCCTGGGGAACTCAAGCTAGAGATTATTTACGGTCTATCACTGGTAAAACTGTGCGTTTAGTAAAAATAGACAAGGATCGTTATGGTAGGGTTGTGGGAGAGGTATATAGTGATGGCATTAACTTAAATTTAGCTCAAGTCAAAGCAGGTCAAGCGGCTGTATATACAAGATATTGTAAAAAATCTGAATATAAAGTAGCAGAGAGATCAGCCAAACGAGAAAAATTAGGTGTTTGGTCTAAGACTGGTTTGCATCAAACTCCTTGGCAATGGCGGAAGAATAATCGTTAATATCTTGTCTAATAACTTTTAAGCATTTGCAAATTTCATAACTATCCATTCAATATACAATTAAATATGGTTGAAAAAACTTAGCCTGTTGAAGGCCAATTTAACCATTAGGAGCTATATATTTTTATACTTATTAGTACTATCATTATCCTGTACAAAGCCAATATATAATTATATAATTAATTGTGAATGGTTAACTGTAAATTAATAATTCTTTATTCACAATTATTAAGTATATTAAAATTTGGTTATAAAAAATATATTACAATAAATTAGTTTAATTAAATGGATAAATATCAATTATTTAAACATAAAATTATTAATACAATTCAATCTTGGTTATTAGTAATATCGATGATGATAACCTTTGGTCTATTAGGCTGGTTACTTGGAGGAACTACATTTGCTTTTTGTACATTTTTATTAGTAATTATTATTTACTTATTTAATTATAAAGTATCTCCATACTTGATTTTAAAGATGTATCGCACCCAAAAAATTAACTATTCTCAAGCTCCTAATCTATATAAAATATTATTTTTACTTGCTAAACGAGCTGATTTAGCCAATATCCCAAAATTATATTATTTACCCAGTGATATGATGAATGCTTTTACAGTTGGAACTGAAG
>DRQV01000216.1 GCA_011371325.1 Thioploca sp. | reverse complement strand
TTAGTTAATACAGCTCTTTCTTGTCGAGATACCATCACATCTGCAATTTGAACCGCAAATTTAGGTTGACCAAAATAATATATTTCTTTTTTTATACCGCCTAAATAACCTACTATTTTATTATTATGCCATGCTACTATACATAATTCCCGATTATCACCATATTTCCAGTGCCAAAATTCTGGAGTCATAGTTTCTGGGGCAAATACTTCATTAAATAAATTACATACTGCCGGAATATCTTGTACAGTAATTATATTAATTTGCCATCTAGGAGTTACGGTTTTAGTAAATTGGAGAAATACATAACCATAAATTCCCGCAAGATATTTTTGTTGATATTTTTGTAAGGATGTTTCTAATTCAGTTAATATAGAAGATTCTAGTTGCAAATCTAGTAATATATTAGTACGATATTTAGCTATCACCCATAGCAAGTAATCAACACTAGGTGCGGCTTGTTTGGATAAATCAACTTGTTCAGTTAACTTAAATCCACAACGTTGAGCTTGAGCTATTGTATAATCTAGCAAAGGTAACTCATTTGGAGTATCAGTTTCTGTGCGTCGTAATCCAATTTCATCAGCTATAAATACTAGGCCATTAGTAGTTAATAAACCATGAACTTTATTGAATAATGCTAAAACATTTAAATATTGAGCGGATTCTTGTAGTAAAATTACATCAAAACTATTGTTGGGAGCGGTAAATTCTTCTAAAGTAGTGCATTCTAGTTTAACTTTATCAGCCACATTATTTTTAGCAATAGCTATTTGTTTTTGATCAGGACTAATAGCCGTTACTATATAACCCAGTTTAGCAAGTTGGGATGCAGTTGTTCCTAAACCAACCCCAATTTCTAAAATTCGACATGGTTTGGGCAATTTAGCTAATAAAAAATCGGTAGCTCTTTGTTGGGCAATTTTAGCATCTTGAATAGATTCATTTTCATCGAATAAACCATAATGTAAATAGTCAACTTGGCCTTCCTGCATGCAAAGACAGTAAGCAAAAACATTTAATGGAAAATCTAAATTAGCGTAATTCTTTGCTGTATGTGACACTATATTGCTCCAAAATATATTACTGATAATTGCCAAAAGAATTTTATTATGGCACAATTATATCATTAGAACTTTTGCATAACAAAGAGGTATTAAGAGTGAGTCAAATAAATAATAAAAGTTCAATGCTAGGTATTATTTTTGGACTTGGAATAGTGGTAGCTTTTATAATGGTATTGTTAATAATAGGAAAAGACAATGTGACAGAATCAGTAGAAATATCCGATACTTCCCAACATACAGGTAAAGAAATTTATGAAAAGGCATGTATAGCTTGTCATGAGACTGGAGTGTTAAATGCCCCAAAATTAGGTAATAAGATTGATTGGGAAAAACGGATTATTAAAGGTGAAGATATTCTATTACAAAATGCTACTAATGGTTTTAATTCTATGCCACCAAGAGGTGGAACATTTTTAAGTGATACAGATTTGAAGTTAGCTGTACAATATATGTTAGCTGGTATTAAATCAGAGACTAATAAACCAGAGACTAAATCAAAGTCAGTAGAAGTAAGGTCCCCTATTTCCAAATCAGTTGAACCAATTAAAACTGTTGATCAATCAGCTGGTAAGATGGTTTATAATAAAGTTTGTATAGCTTGTCACGCTACTGGAATTTTAAATGCTCCAAAATTAGGCAATAAAGATGATTGGCAAGCTAGAATTGATAAAGGTGAAAAAGTTTTAGTACAAAATGCTATCAAAGGTTTTAACTCTATGCCGCCACGTGGTGGGAGTTTTGTAAATGATGCAGATATGCAATCAGTTGTACAATATATGTTAGCCAGTGTTGGATTTGAAACTTCTAAGTCAATTAAAAAAGTTGTCCCAGAAATTAGTAAACAACCTATATCTAAAGAACAACCTATACCTGAAGAACAGCCTAAAGAGGTTATAAAAATAGATACTTCAGTTGTTAAAGTTCCTAAAACTATGACTGAACCAGAAACGCCTAAAATTACCAAAGTAATTCCTGAGGCTCCTAAAGTTATTACTGAAATAGAATCTACATTGAGTATTTCTCCTAGACAAGGTAAGGATGTTTATGATATGACTTGTAAATCGTGCCATGTAGTTGGAATTGCTGGAGCTCCTAAAATTTCTGAAAAGAAAGATTGGCAACAGAGAATTATTAAAGGAAAAGATGTATTAATACAAAATGCTATCAATGGTATTAATATTATGCCACCTAAAGGTGGGAACTCTAATCTCACTGATGAAGAAGTTAAATTAGCAGTACAATATATGTTAAAAAATATTTCAAATAGGTAAAATCTGGTTATAATAGATATATTACTTGTTTTAACTTGGTTCTATTGAACTAAAATTACGATTCTTTTACCCCCATTTACAAAGGAGATTTAAATGCGTTTAATTTTATTAGGTGGCCCTGGAGCTGGTAAAGGTACTCAAGCCAACTTTATTAAGGAAAAATACAATATTCCTCAAATTTCTACTGGAGATATGCTACGGGCTGCTGTAAAAGCTGGCACTCCATTAGGTTTGGCCGCTAAAAAAATCATGGATGAAGGAGGTCTAGTTTCCGACGAAATTATTATTGGTTTGGTTAAAAATAGAATTAAAGAACCCGACTGTGCTAATGGTTTTTTATTTGATGGATTTCCACGTACCATTCCACAAGCTGATGCCATGAAAGAAGTTGGAGTAAATGTTGACTTTGTGGTTGAAATTGCTGTTGAAGATGAAGAAATTGTTAAACGTATGAGTGGACGAAGAGTTCATTTAAATTCTGGACGTACTTATCATATTATTTACAATCCGCCAAAAGAAGAAGGCAAAGATGATGTAACTGGTGAACCTTTAATTCAACGTGATGATGATAGTGAAGCTACTGTTAGAAATCGTCTCAAAATATACCATGAACAGACTGAACCATTAATTGAATATTATTCTAAATGGGCTGATAGCGGTGAAGCTAATTCTCCTAAATATGTGCAGATTCAAGGCATTGGTAAAGTAGAAGAAATTAGGGATTCTATTTTTAAAGCTATGAGTTAAAGATTATTGGTTTTCATTGATATTAAGAAATTATTGGAGTCTAAATCTTTAGATCAGATTTAAACTCCAAAACCTTGGTGTAATAGGCAAGAGTCTATACTTAACATTTGCTTTAAAGCTATTTCCAAACTTGTTAGTATTACAACCATACTTTTGCTTCCACAAAATTAACCCTGTTAAACCATATCGCCTAATTCACAACATAGCTATCTATGGATTTCTCATAATTATAAATTAGCTGTTACAAAATCCCAATCTACTAAATTCCAAAATGCTTCTACATATTTAGGTCTAGCATTACGATAATCCACATAATAAGCATGTTCCCATACATCGCAAGTTAGTAATGGTTTATTTGATCCAGTTAGTGGAGTTCCAGCATTACTAGTACTTTCTAAGGCCAAAGAACCATCAGGTTTTTTAACCAGCCAGGCCCAACCAGAACCAAAAGTAGTGATTGCAGTTTTAGAAAATTCTTCTTTGAAAGTAGCAAAAGAACCAAAGTTTTTTTGAATAAGTTCAGCAATTTTACCGATTGGTTCACCACCACCTTGTGGATTCATACATTGCCAATAAAAACTATGATTCCAAATTTGAGCAGCATTATTAAAAATTCCTCCAGAAGCTTTAGCGATAATTTCTTCTAGGGATAAGTTTTCAAATTCAGTACCTTTAATAAGATTATTAAGATTAGTGACGTATGTTTGATGATGTTTACCATAATGAAATTCTAAAGTTTCCTTAGATATATATGGTTCTAAGGCATTATGGGCATATTTTAACTCTGGAAGTGTGTGCATATTTTCCTCTTTATTATAAATAAGTGATTATATGATTCTTTAATGATGTAAATCAATTTTTCAAGAGGTTTTTTTATAAAATTAATTTTCTAAGTAACCAAAAGCTTGCAATTCTTTAGTTAAATGTTCTTCGCATAATTCTTTCATGGGTTCATTTAAATCTTGTTGCCAACGTCCAATAGATTTTTTAGGGTTTTTACTGGTGCGATGATTTTTTAATTCTTGAGTATCTGTTGCAGATTTTTTAAGTATATTTTTAACTATTTTAGTATTTGCTTCCAAGTTTAAATAATTTAATATAGTCAGAAAAGTTTCATCTGCTTTCAACACTAAATTTTCATAGTGAATTATGCAAGCTTGGTCAGCTCTCTGCTGTGAATAGTCTAGCAGACGTTTAGCTTGATTTTTAATTTGTTTAACTGCTTGTAAATCAGTAGGATTAGAATTTAATCCAAAATCGGTTACATTACGTTGTTCTGAGAACTTTAACATGGAACATAATGTATCCCTAAAATCTCGCACCAAAATAATTTCTTTGGCTTGTGGATATAATTCATAGCAAAGTCCAGTGATCGATTTCCATGGGGCAAATTTTTCAGCAAAATAAGTTAGTTGGGATGGAGTTTGATTTTGATTCTTAGCAACTTCACTATAAAATGAATCTGTGCTGGTTTTACAAAACTTTACTACTTGGTTTATATAATTATTTGTAAACCATTGATTAAATAAGTTATCTTGAATTATATTTCGTCTCACCCATTGAATATTTAGGCCAGATAAATGTTTTGCAGGAGCATTTGGATTTAGATAATTAGTTGGTTCGGATAATACCTTAAATAGTGAATATATCCAATATTTTGCAGCATGAGTTTCATAGGGGTATTCTCGATGCACAATTATATTAGAATGTTCAGCAAGCACTCGCATCAACCAAGTTGAACCAGAACGACCTAACGACGTTACCATAAGTGGTTGGAATATCGATTCGTAATTGAATGGTAATTTAGCAGTTCGTTGCAAGCTAATGCTAGCTAAATGAACTTGTACTTGATTTTGTAATAATGCCATGACTTGTAATTCAACATTATCCTCCATACCCAGTGTAGAAACAACCATAGAAAAACCACAAGTTTTTGCTTTAACAATGTCCGGGTAAACTTCACCTATATCAGGACGTGGTAAATTGATAGGAACTCTTCGGATAATTTCATTTTTATTAAACAATAACATTGCTAATACTGGAATATTTTTCTCCAATAGCCAACCATTAATAGTTATTGTATAAGTTTTGCTAAAGGTAGCTAGTTTGGGATTATCTATGGAAAACCCTAATATTGCGGAAGATGCTATTTTAATAACATTAGTTATTTTTACTAATTCATTCATATTATTTTCCTTGCCGCAATAGGAAAAGCCCAGGAAATTTGCCAAATAATTCCAAATTTGGATATATTATCACTATAAATTTTAATATGTTCAAACTTTGCTGATTCTAGTTCTTTTAACAAAGATTTTTTGGTAAATATTCGCATTTCTAAGGTAAATCCATTTCCACCATGAAAAATTAAATCATCAAAAACCTGTTCTTCACCATCTTTAGTAATATTAATTAGGAAGCTTTTGTTTTTATGGGTAACAATCCTAAAATCATGTAAATCAGGAAAATGTTCTTTGGTAATTCCTTCATTCATATATGGTACGGTAAAAATTAGTACTCCACCTGGTTTTAATAAGCGTTGAGCATTGATAAAAGCAACCTCAACTGGTGGTGGAATATGTTCAAACACATCAGTTGAAATGATAAAATCATATTTATTTTCTTGCTCTGGAATGATGTCAGTAATATCCAGTTTAGGTTCTTGATGATAATAAGTATTGGTATAATCAAGTTTTTTACTCAATAATTCGGCATAACCCTCCCAATCACTCATGCCAATACCAGTTACAGTTTTATCTTCTGGAAAATCTGGCAAGATAATATTTTTACCGAATAATTCCATAGATAGAGCATAGATTACCGAACGCATTCGTAAACTTGACTTACAATGCTGACAAGACTGTTCTTCTCGGCTTTTAACAATTTTTTTAGCAATATCTTCGTTAAAGTGGCCACAAATATTACATTGAAAAGAAAGCAATTCTGGGTGAGCTTCTGTCGGTTTTAAAAACGATTTAAGAAATTGTTTCATTTGTTAAAATTTACCGTTTATAATTTTCTATTTTAATAAACAATGGTTCAAACATCTTACCCCTAGGGTTTAAATTAGAATTGTAATATGGGTCACCCTGTTTAATCAAAGCATCCCAGCGACTACAAAATAATTCACTATCCTCTGGGTGTGGA
>DRQV01000215.1 GCA_011371325.1 Thioploca sp. | reverse complement strand
TTTTTGAATTGGTCTTTATCAATATTATCCAAGTGTTCTGGTTCAAATTCACTAATAACATCTGATGACAAACCAACCATATTCTCAAATCCAAAACCACCAATAGCATTAGGAGGAATTTCTCTGAATTGTTCTGGAGTTATACCATTTATTGCATTACGTGGCATATCTTTAAAATATTCAGGTTTCATTTTTTGGAAAGCTTGATTTGGTACATTTTTCATATCACTAGCACCAAAAATTTGACGTTCTTCAGGTCTCAAGTTTCCAAAATTCTTAAGTTTTCCAGGTTTAATTCCCATTTTTTCTAATTTTGATGGTATATGGTCATCATCATTAGGACGATCAGCACGACTATCATTCATAGGGCCACGATCATCATTAGGACGATCAGCACGATTATCATTCATAGGGCCACGATCATCATTAGGACGATCAGCACGATTATCATTCATAGGGCCACGATCATCATTAGGGCTTTCAGCAACAACTACTGTGCTTCCTAATGCAAGGGATACGAGAGCTGCTTGAATCGCTATAACAATCTGTTTCTTTTTCATATCTAAATTCCAAATTATTTAATGAGTGATTTACTTTAAATAAAAATAATAAACCTACACTTCAAATTATATACAAATAAATAAGATATGTATAATTTTTTTTCTAATTAACTGTAATTATTATATATTATATTGCCATTTAGCTTGATAATAAAATTCTAAAGGCTTGTAGTTAGTTTTATAATTCATCTTACGACAATTTTTAACCCAATATCCTAAATAAAGCCAATTACGATTTAATTTTTGGCATTCTTCTATTTCCCATAAAATTGCAAAAACACCTAAGCTACGTTCAGAATAATCTGGGTCAAAAAAAGTATATACTGCTGACAAACCTCTTTTAAGATGGTCAACCACTGCTACAGCTAATAATTTATCTGCTAATCTAAATTCATAAAAAATAGTTCTTGACCAGTAACTGGTTAAAAACCTTAAATAACTTTCTGGAGTATGTTCATCATTTTCTTGATGACGAGTTTTAATATAGCGACAATAAAGTTCAAAATGCTCTTTTTCAAACATTGGTGCTACCATGGATATGGTTAAATCCTGATTTTTTTTCCATATTCTTCTTTGGCTACGACTAGGAGCAAAATTTTGTACAGGAACTCGCACTGATATGCAAGCATCACAATTTTGACAGTTAGGGCGATAAATATACTCTCCACTGCGTCTAAAACCGTACTGAGATAGTTCATCATATTGAGATGTTATATTAGCAGAAAAATATGGATCTATAAAAGTCAATGTTGATAGACAATCAGGTAAATAACTACATTTTTGAGGTAAGCTTGTCTGGCTATTCATTAAAACTTGGGGAATTATTCGGAGTTTACTTTAAATTCCAAGAAATCAAGGTTTGAGAATTTAATATAAATTATTCTGCTAATTTTTGGGTCAAAATTGCAAATTCTTGTTTCATTTGTAAATTTTCAAATACTAACAAATCTGGTACTTGAATATTTAACAAGGTATCAAAAGATTTCTGGCTAGTACGCAATAAATTAATCAGTTCTCCACTAACTCTAACAGTTCGATAAGTATTTTGAGCTATTTGTAAATCTGATTCAGTTTTATTTTTAGCTATATTAACTTTATCTCGTTGTCTATTTAAATGTTTTTTATATACCTCTGCAGTTTGTAATGTTAGCTTTTGAGCTTTAATATTAGCCAGCAAATGTAACCGATGATTTTTATCCACTTCTCCACTTAATAGGTTTCTAGTCGTTTCATTAATTATATTAATTTCATCAACTATTTGAGCTATTTTGGGTAAATATTTGGTATCAATATTTTTGGTGAAAGTAACTTGCATATGTAATAGAGTTTTTAGTAAAACTGTATACATACCATAATAACGTTGACTAATTTCAATATCTTCTCCACTATTTTTGGTTAGTACCATCAGTTGTTGACTAATTTTTTTAACATTATCATATACAACACTGCTTTGAATAATATCATCTCCTACTACACTAGATAATAATACATCTAATTGTTCTCTGCTAATGTGTAAACCACGTCCTGCAAGTTCTTGAGAAAATTTAGTTTTAAGCTCTTCAATTTGTTCATGACGTTGTTGAATCAGTTCAGTTAATTGCTCAATTTTTTCTCCATAGTCAGATACAGTAGTTTTCCATTTAGAATGAATAGGAGCACTTATTTGAGCTTGACGATATTTAGCAATAGTCTGTTTTAAACCACGAATATCTTCTTCAATATTACGGATTTGTTTTCTTATTGTGGAAGTTTCAGAAATACTTAAAATCCCAATTGCCTCATCAAGCAAGGAATTAATTTCTCCTTGATTATCTGTTTTGTCTTTTCCTAACCAAGCTGAATCTGGCAAGGTTTCATTTTCTTTTTCAATATCTAACACCCTGTTTAAAGTTGGAGTGACTTTATCCCAAATTTCTGCAAATGCTGGGTCTTTTCCAAAAATTTTCTCGCTATTTTCTTCAGTAGCTTGAGCTAGATTTTCAACGCTTTCGACACTACCATTCCACATATCAATGGTAAATTGTTTGGTTGCATCCCACCAAGAAGAAGTTTCTCCAGCTTTGGGATCATTTTCATCCGCATTGACACTTGTGATTAATAACAATGACATTAATAATAAGTTACTAAAATATTTCATAATTTACTACTCCATATAAAAAATGGTAATTATGCAAAAAGGGATTTATGTATAAAAAGGTGAATATTTTCCATCATCATTTTTAAGATATACAGATACAAATTTTTTTTAATATATTTCATTTACCAATAATCTCCATGCGTTTACTGCGAATTTTTGCTTTTACTAAGTAATCGCATCACCATAACGTGTTCAATTGCTTGACGTAAATCGATTAATTCTTTCATAATATTGGTAAAATACTTAATCAAAAATTATCATGCAATTTTTTTAATTTGTGCATCACAATTTTCTTTCATATAAACAACAAAAGGTTCTTTCTCAATTTCTTTGTTCATATAACGTTGATGTTCTTCTTGTACTTTTTGTTGCTGCATTGCTGGAGTATCAGCTTCTTCTATACGAATATGTATAGCTTGTGGAGTGTTATAATGCTTCTCTAATGACTGTTTTAAACTCTGTTTTCTGTTTGCTGTCAATATTGATCTATATTGGGGGTGCAAACTTAAATGCCAAGAATTTCCTTCATGCTTTTTTAATTCACAATTATTGGCTAACTCCCTAGTTCCACCAGTTAATTTTAAAGTTTGGAGGATGTTACCCCATTCACCACTACTAACTTTAGCTGGTAATGTTGGAACTGGTGTGGTAGTTGATTTATTAATGATTGGTTTAGAAATTTGAACTGGAACTTGAGTTGCAGGCTTAAATGTTAACATGCGTAACATAACCATTTCAAAACCACCACGAGGTTCGGGAGATAATGGCAAATCTCGTTTACCAATCAAACCTATCTGGTAAAATAATTGCACATCTTCGGGGGATATTTTATTAGCTAATTTCAAAATTAATTCACTTTCTGGCTGATTTTTATCAATAGTTTCTGGTACTATTTGTACTAAAGCAATCTGCTGCAATAAAGATAAAACTTCATTTAAAACAGTAATAAAATCAGGATTTTGTTCTGCTAAATTAGCAATTTGTTGTAGTAAGTTAACTGGATCATTGGTTGCTAATGAAGTTACCAATTCTAGTACTAAACTTTGATCTAAACTACCTAACATTCCATTTACATCAGTAGCGGATAATTTACCTGCCCCATAGGCAATGGCTTGATCCAGTAAACTTAAAGCATCTCGTAAACTTCCATCAGCAGCTTGGGCTAATAAACGTAATGCTGGTTTTTCATGTTCAATATTTTCTTCAGTAATAATTTTATCTAAACGTTGGATAATTTGTTCAAGAGGAATTCGTTTAAGGTTGAATTGCAAGCAACGTGATAGGACTGTGGGAGGTAATTTTTGTGGATCAGTAGTGGCAAGTAAAAATTTCACATGCGAAGGTGGTTCCTCCAAAGTTTTTAATAGAGCATTAAAACTATGGGTGGACAACATATGAACTTCATCAATCAAATAGACTTTGTAACGTCCTCTACTCGGGGCATATTGTACATTATCCAATAAATCTCGAGTATCTTCTACCTTAGTACGAGATGCTGCATCAACTTCTATTAAATCAATATAGTGTCCGCTATCTATTTCATAACAAGTTGAGCATTGTCCGCATGGATATGCTGATACTCCTTGTTCACAATTTAATGATTTAGCTAGAATTCTTGCAATTGTGGTTTTGCCTACTCCTCGAGTACCAGTGAATAAGTAAGCATGATGTAAGCGATCATTATCTAAGGCATTAGTTAAAGCTCTCAAAACATGAGCTTGCCCTACCATTTCTGGGAAATTATGTGGTCGCCATTTACGAGCTAAAACTTGATAAGCCATATTATTATTTTAAATGACTAGAAGGGAAGGCTATAAACTCTCAAAATTATGAGGGTGGCAATCAATACCAGCCACACCCCGGCACCCACATCCATTGCTGCCGTTGCTTCCTTCCGGACCTGGCGGGGTTCACAATTTCGTGTTGCGAGAGGACCGATATTAATTACCATAAAGTTGGCGGAGAGGGAGGGATTCGAACCCTCGGTACGTCATTAACGCACACACGATTTCCAATCGTGCTCCTTCGACCGCTCGGACACCTCTCCATCCTTCAAACTGAAAGTGCATATTCTAACAAAAAAAAAGATATATGTCCAGTTTTATTTGTAAATTACAATCTAAAGTTTTAGAATATTTTTGCAAAAGTCAAACATATATTCTTGTCCTATTTCATCCATTGAATCGTCGGCATTGTATATAAGATAATCCAGATGTTGGGAGACTTGTTCCTTTAATTACTTCTGAACCATTAACATAATGATCAATTTCACTAGACTGAACTTACCATTAAATACAATAACAGATTTTAAATCTTAATTTCATCTATATCATTTTGAAAGTACGCCCAGATTATATTTATCGAGTGCAACTACCCCCATAAGAACATCGATATCTTTAGATTGGACTTTACCACCTTGAAAGGCTACTTTTATCGATTTATCAGGTGATTAAATATTAGCCTATTCCATCAATGCCTTTATCCGCACTACCATAGGTTGTGGCAAATACTTCTAATTCAGTTAGCCACCAGTCCTCAAATGCAAATGGATTTTGTTCCCATAACTTATATTGCACTTGGTTCGTTGGCATACCTCTTACTTCAAATTTGTTTAAATCGTCTTCGTAAGTATTATAAAGTTTGGTTTTCTTGGAAATGCTATAACTTTCCATAAGCATCTGTAGAAATAGCACTCCAAGCTGCATTATCTTGTTGGAATTTCTTGTAAGCATGGTAAACTTTTTTAAACTTTGGATTTTTTTCAGCTTCTTCATCTAAGGAAATTTGAGTTAAATATTTTAATTTGCTTAAAACCTCTGCTGGAAAAGCTAAAATTTCTATTTTATCCTCAATTTCTTTTAAAGTTTCAATATTACGCACTTCCATTTCTGAATAAATTCGTTGATTAACTGAATAAGTCGCAATTTCCACAATTTTTTGTAAATAAGCTGGCAATTCCTCCCAAGCCTCGGTATTCACTATTAATTCAAAAGAAGTACCAGGCTCATGCCAGCCAGGATAGTAATAATATTTAGCTGCCCGATTTAAACCTAATCTATAATCATGAAAAGGCCCCACCCATTCTGTAGCATCAATAGTACCTCTTTCTAACGCAGTATAAACTTCGCCACCAGCCAATAAAATTGGAGTTCCACCAGCTTTTGCTAATACCTTGCCACCTATGCCAGGAATCCGCATTTTTAAACCTTTTAAATCATCAATGCTATTAATTTTTTTATTAAACCATCCACCCATTTGAATTCCAGTATTTCCAGCTGGGAAAGGAATAACATTAAAAGGTTCATAAATTTCTTGCCATAATTCCAAACCACCTCCAAAATATAACCAAGCATTCATGCCTTTAGTGGTCATTCCAAATGGCACGGAACTCATAAATTGAGCTTCTGGAACTTTCCCAGCCCAATAATAAGCAGCACCATGCCCCATTTCTACTGTACCTTGTGATACTGCATCAAAAGTTTGTAATGATGGAATTAACTCACCACCAGCAAAAACTTGAATTTTTAATTTACCATTGCTCATGACTTCTATATCTTTCGCCATTTGCACAATACCTTCTTGAAAAATTGGGAAATTTGGTGGCCAAGTGGTGACCATTTTCCAATTAAAAGTTTTTGTAGATATATTAGAAGTTGATTCTATATTGGTAGGAGAATTGGAGTTAAGATTGTAGCCAAGCACGAAAGCCAGACCTGACAATACGATAAGCCAAATAATTTTGCTCATGTTTTTCTTATTAAATTATTAGATAAATGTATTATTATAGCAATTCTTAATTATTAAATTCAAAAAAAAATCAACAATTTATATTGCTAAATAGTTTATAGGTTTTTTGAGACAATGCAATTATATAATAATATTTTTTAGAATAAAAGTTTTTAACATCATGTTATAAAATTTATATATTGATAAAAACGATAAATTTTAAAATTTAAGCAATAGGATAATCCTATTACGATTTCTATCCAATAAATTATTAACTTAAAGAATATATTTGCATTTTGTTACATTCATCACATATTATATACTTCCATTAATGACGTTATCTATTGACAAAAAGTGCTACATTACTTAAAAATCGAAAATTTTGCTATTGTTGAACAACTTGAACTTAACTTTACCAATGGTTTAACCATAATAACTGGTGAAACTGGAGCTGGTAAATCAATCTTAATTGACGCTCTGAGTCTAGTATTGGGTGAGAGAGCTGATAGCACTGTAGTAAGACATGGCAATGAAACAGCTCAAATTCAAGCTATTTTTACTTTACCTAAAGTTGCAATTGACTGGTTACAGAATTCGAGTGAAAGATGTTCGGTACGCCGTATAGTTGGTAGCAATGGTCGTTCTAAAGCCTATATAAATGAACAAGCAGTTTCAGTGCAAACCTTACGTAAATTAGGTGAGTATCTAATTGATATTCATGGACAACATGCACATCAATCTTTATTGAAATCAGAAAATCAACGTCAATTGTTAGATGATGTAGCATTAAATAAGCAACCACAAGAACAAGTTGAGAAAATTTATCAACAATGGAAAACTATTAAAAATACTTTAGATGAATTAGGAGGAGAAGATCGTGAAGCCAAGATTGCTTTTTTACGTTATCAAGTACAGGAATTGGAAAATTTTGAATTAACAGCTGAATCTATTGTCAATT
>DRQV01000214.1 GCA_011371325.1 Thioploca sp. | reverse complement strand
AAAATTTTGAGTGTTGCCGAAAACAATAACGACAATGGATAGCACAAGCTGTGGTCAATAATAATAATACTCGACCATGATATTTTTGTAATAAACCAGGAATTTTTTCTGCTGCAAGATCGCCAACTGGATCATTACTAAATTGTATAGATTTTTTATTTTCTTTAGGTAATGGTAATATTTGCCGTAATAATGGATCATTTGGATCCCCTTTACGCATCCGTTTTACATATCCCATAGGAACCAAAAGATTAAAGTTGTTGGTGGAATATTCTAAATTAGATAATTCTAATAATTCTAATAAACGTACAGGATTACGTATTGCTTGTTGTAAATTAGATTGCCAATCTATCATATATTTTAATTAGGAGTTTTTTTTAATGGCCACTTTTAATACTAGTGAATTTAAAGCCGGACTTAAGTTAATGTTGGATGATTATCCTTGTAACATAATAGAAAATGAGTTTGTTAAACCTGGTAAAGGTCAAGCTTTTAATAGGGTTAAATTACGCAATCTCAAAACTGGAAAAATAATAGAACGAACTTTTAAATCAGGAGAATCATTGGAAGGAGCCGATGTAATGGAGACGGAAATGGATTATTTATATAATGATAATGAATTTTACTATTTCATGGTTACAGATACTTATGAACAGTATGCTGCCGATGCTAATGCAGTTGGCGATAGTAAAAAGTGGTTAAAAGGTCAAGAGAAATGTATAGTAACATTATGGAATAATGAACCTATAGCTATAACTCCTCCTAATTTTGTAAATTTAAAAGTATCAGACACTGATCCTGGTTTGCGTGGTGATACTTCCGGTGGTGGTAATAAGGCTGCTACTTTAGAAACTGGAGCTGTCATACGAGTACCATTATTTATCAATATTGGTGATTTAATCAAAGTTGATACTCGTAATGGCGAATACCTATCACGAGCTAAATAATTATTGAAATATTTCGGAAATTTAACTATCTCCGAAATATTTTGCTTATTGTTCAGATTTATAAACATTTATTCGAGCTGGTGGAATGTTTCTCCAAATAATTTTATGATCTATACGTTTAAAATGATGTGGTAAAAATGGAGATGAATCACCTAGATTATAAGTAAACTGCATATAAATTCCATTGTTATTTGAAATTATATCATCTATTTGTTTAACTATTCCATGTACATGCATATTTGGTAAAGTGCGAAATGGTAAACCACAAATTATAGTATTAACTCGATTACTATCTTCTCCCAATAAATCTTTCAAATGTAAAGCATCACCATTAATAATTTTAATTTGAGGAAATTTATGTTGCAAAAAATCAGAAAAGGCAGAAGATAATTCTACTGATATTAAATTTTCTGGAGTAACTCCATGTTTTAATAATGCTTCTGTCACTATTCCAGTCCCAGCTCCTAATTCTACCACACAACCAGGCTTATCTAGAGGAATAAATTCTGCTATAGCCTTGGCAAGTTTTGGTGAACTTTCACAAGCAGCTCCCATTGCTTTAGGATTACGTAAAACTTCTTTGGCAAATACCATCCATCCAGGTAAAGACTTATTACGGTCTGATGATATATTATTTTTACGCACCTTTAATACAGAATTATTGATAAAGGTTTTTGCTTTCAATATATTACGTTGAATCACTCATCTATTCCCTTATTAAAAAACGGTAATAAAATTATGCCTATTGAAATTCAATAGATCGTGTCTGATTTTTAACTAATATGATTAATCGTGAATGGTGTATGAATAGCATTATTCTTAATTCACAATTAAAAAACATTAAAATCTCGAACAGTTATGTTCAATAGGCATTATCATAATTAATTATATAATTATTTTATCTAATTGTTACTTCAATCTTAGGTGGATTAATCAGAGTCTTTTTTACAGTACACTCATTTGTAGCCCGAATCAAAGCTGTAGCATATTTTTTTGGAAAAGAAGGAGGTAATTCAATTTCAATATGTATATTTTCGACTCGTCCAGCATTCCAATCATTAGACTGATACAGCTTAATTCCTTCGGTAGAAATATTGCGTGACTGACAAAAACGTAAAACAAAATAACCAGCACAAGTACCTAAACTACTTAAAAAATAAGAAAAAGGATCTGGAAATTTCTCTTTACCACCAGCCGTTTTAGCTTGATCAGTATTTACAATGAAATTTTTGAATTGAGCAGTAACTTGCATACCCTCATCAAAGGTAATAACAGCATCCATATTTATAATATCCTTAAATTTTACGCAGCAGCTTTTTTAGTTGCAGTTCGTTGTTTACGGCGATGAGCTGGAGGTTGATTAAGGTGACGTCCACCAGCCTTACGTTTTGGATCGTTATAATTATTTTTCCTACCAAATGCTGAATAACCTCTACCATTAGGTTTACGTTTTTTCTTTTTACGCCCTAATGTTTTAGTAGGTTCTAAACCAGGGATGGTTAAACGTGGAACTTGTTGGCCAGTATAACGTTCTATCCGTTCTAAATGCAATAGATCATCTGGTAATACAAAAGAAATTGCAGTACCAGCAGATCCGGCCCTTCCTGTACGACCAATCCGATGTACATAATCTTCAGCAAATCTTGGAATATCAAAGTTTATTACATGACTAACACTAGTCATATCAATCCCACGAGCAGCAACATCAGTAGCGACTAATAAACGTAACTTACCTCTACGCATATTTTGCAAAGTACGATTACGAGCTGCTTGTTTCATATCACCGTGTAATGCAGCAGCGGAATAACCTAAAGCTTTTAAATCTCTTGCTAGTATATCAGCTCCTAGTTTGGTAGCCGAAAAAATAATAGCTTGGGTTAAATCATCATCATCTAATAAATGTTGGAGTAAACGATTTTTATGACCAACATCATCAGCAATATGTAAACGTTGTTCAATATTTTCTTGAGTAGGCTTTTCATCCATTGAAATCCGTTGTGGATCATTCAATAGATTACGTGCCAAATTAGCCATTCGGTTATCCCAAGTGGCGGTAAATAATAAAGTTTGTCGATCTTCAGGAGTAAAATTAGCTATTCTATTTACTTCATCAACAAATCCCATATCTAACATGCGATCGGCTTCATCAAGGATCAACATGTTTACTCTGGACAAATCAATATTACGATTTTCAATATGGTCAGTTAAACGACCTGGAGTGGCCACTACGATATCAATCGGTTTAGACAAGCTTCTTAGTTGTGGCCCATATGGCATACCACCTACCAAACTCACGCTAAAAATTCGGAGATTTTTACCATAATTGCGGATAGCTTGAGTAACTTGATTAGCTAATTCTCTAGTCGGAGTTAATATTAATACTGATGGTTGACCACGTTGTTTTTTATGATAACGTGTTTTCGCCAAACGTTGTAAAACTGGTAATACAAAGGCAGCCGTTTTACCAGTTCCAGTATTAGCTGAAGCAATTAAGTCATTACCGTTTATGACTTTAGGAATTGCTTCTGCTTGAATTGGAGTAGGATTAGTATAGCCACATTTATCTATGGCTTTGAGAATGGCAGAATGTAAATCAAAATTTTTAAAAGACACAAAAAATCCTTAGTTGGGAGAAAAATTAATGCGTAAATCATATTGATTCATGCAAGTATAAATCGTCGCCAACTAATTGTGAAAACATGCAAATATCCATTAAGATTAAAATATGTTGACCACGATTAAAAATTAGTATATAGATTACTTCATTATTAGTGTTGGGTCAATCATATTTTGATTCAAGCTAACGCTCCAATGTAGATGTGGGCCAGTAGCACGACCAGTTTTTCCAACTGTACCAATGATTTCTCCTATTTTAACTATTTGTCCTGGCATAACTTTAATTGTATTCAAATGCCCGTATAAAGTAACCACTCCTTGTCCATGATCAATTATTACGGTATTACCAGTAAAAAAATAATTGCCAGTTCTTATCACTTTGCCAGTAGTGGCAGCTCCAACCGGAGTTCCCAATGGGGCAGCGATGTCTAAACCAGTATGAGGACTACGACGTTGACCATTAAAATAACGTTGTCGACCAAAGGAACTACTAAAACGTCCACGAATTGGCTGCATTAGCGGTAATGGTGATGTTGTTGTTGGTCGCCAAGTAATTGCTAAAGCTTCTTCAATTAATTGTTTTTCACGCCTAATTCTTTGTAAATCATTTGGAGTAGGGTTTACTTTACGTTTATTTTTAATTTTAATCCTTTGTACTTTATATTGTTTTTTAATTACCTTAAATGAGTATCGTTGATTTGTTTCTTCATCTATAACTATATGTTGGCCAAGCTTGCTATTTAATGGAATACCTACTAATGCTACCCATTGTTGTTTATGACGTAAAACCACTACTCGGCTATTTTGATATTTAATTATGGGTGGTGAACTACTTGAACTGCGTAAAGATACCCAGGCTATGCCACCAGGAACTGCTGGTATACTGCGTAATGATAACAAAGGAACTGGTAATTGTGCTACTGGAAATGGTGATTTTTGAATTATTGGGGTTTTTATTGGTGGAGCTGGGATCGAATTTAATGTTTTATCAGTTTCAATTCGATGAGTATGAATTTCAACTGGATGTACTCCTATAGGTTCATTTGGTGGTTGAACTGTTGTACAAGATATAAGTAAAATACTACTAAGAAGTATTAGAAATTTATTTTTAATCATAAAGTTTTGCCTAAAATTTTTCTGTTAAACAAATAATCAACTGATTTATTATAAATATTAGTAATGAGAATGTCATTTATATAATGATGATATCCAATTTTATAATTATATACCTTACATTATTCGTCAAAATTATGCAAATATCTAAATTTTTAATAATAGTATAGATTTGAATTAACTCCTGTAATTGATTAATATCCTGTACAAAGAATAAATATATAATATAATTTTATTAAGTTATGAAGTAGAGTATTTGGGATTAAGATAATTTTTCTAATTCTAAATTTCTGCTTTAGCGATGAAAATATTTACGAAACTTAGGAAAAAATGTTATATCAAAAATTTAAATACTCTATTCTAATAATTGGTTTATTGTTTAATTTACCGATAAATGCGGCAGATCCACAGATTCATATGTTGGTTGACACTTGTATTGCTTGTCATGGAACTGATGGTTCTAGTGTTGGATCAGCAACCCCAAACATTGCTAATATGCGGGAAAAATTATTTATTAAAGCTATGCAAGATATGCGATCTGGTGAACGGCCTAGTACAGTTATGAGAGTGATTGCAAAAGGTTATACTGATAGTGAAATTAGAATTATGGCTCAATTTTTTAGCCAGCAACAAGCAATTCCTCATCGTCAAAATTTTGATGCCGAAAAAGCGGCTAAAGGTAGACAACTTCATAATTTATATTGTAATGGTTGTCATAAAATTGAAGGCAAGACAACCAAATTACTATCCAATAATTTAGCTGGCCAACAAATGCCATATTTACGATATCGTTTAACTGAATTTATTAATGATTCTGACCCTACGCTTTCTCCTTTGATGAAAAATGCGTTAAAAAATTTTATTGATAACAACAGTCAAGATAGTTTGGAAAATCTTATTCATTATTATGCTAGCCTAGGTGGAAAATAGTGGCAAATTTTACCCGTAGAACATTTTTAGCTGTAACTGCTGCAACCGTTGCCGGTTTTTATGTTTTTAATTCTAAAACTAAGCAGAAAGTTGTAATCATAGGTGGCGGAGCTGGCGGGGTTATCGCTGCAAAATATATCCGTAAAGTTGAATCCAATATTGATGTAACTCTAGTTGAACAAAACCAACATTACTACACTTGTTTCATGAGTAATGAAGTTATAGGTGGAACTAGAAATATTGAATCAATCAAATATGATTATGCTAATTTAGCCAAATATGGTATCAAGGTAGTTTATTCCCAAGCTACTAATATTGAAGCAGATTTAAAACAAGTTAAGTTACAAAATGGGGAAACATTAAGTTATGACCGTTTGATCGTATCACCTGGCATCAGCTTTAACTGGGATGCTATTGATGGTTATGATGAAACCATGATAGATAAAATTCCTCATGCTTGGAAGGCTGGTTCTCAAACCACAATATTGCAGAAGCAGTTGCAAGCCATGAAAAATGGAGAGAATATTATTATTACAGTTCCTCCTAAACCATTCCGTTGTCCACCTGGCCCTTATGAGCGAGCTAGTTTAATTGCTCAATATTTTAAATGTAATAAACCAAAATCTAAAGTAATAATTTTAGATTCAAATCAAAGTTTTGCTAAACAAAGTTTATTTACTCAAGGTTGGGAACAGCTATATAATTATGGAACTGATAATAGTTTGTTAGAATGGATTCCACCAGATAGAGGTGGCAAGTTAACAGCCGTTGATGCTAAAACGATGACAATTCATACTTCAGAAGATAAATATACTGCTGCTGTAATTAATATTATTCCACCTCAACAAGCTGGTAAAATTGCTATTGATAATGGTTTAACTGATGCTAGTGGTTGGTGTCCAATTGATCAAAGAACTTTTGAATCAAGTCTATTACCAGATGTTTATGTAATAGGTGATGCCTGTATTGCTGGAGTGATGCCAAAATCTGCCTACTCTGCTAATTCACAAGCTAAGGTTTGTGCACAAGCCATAACTGCTTCTTTACGTGGAGTAGAAATGGTCAATCCATCTTTAGTAAATACTTGTTATAGTGTGGTGGGAAATGAATTTGGAATTTCAGTGGCCGGGGTATATCGAGTAGAAAATGGAAAGATATTAGTATCACAAGGTGCAAGTGGCTCTTCTCCTATAAAAGCATCTGCTGATTATCGCAAAAGTGAAGTTGCTTATGCTCATAGTTTATATGACAATATTACCCATGAAATGTTTGATTGAAAATGTTAACTATTGTTATTTCGGGAATTAGGTATGATTTCCCAAAACTCTCACACATTACATAAACAAATTTGGTTTTAGGGACAAGGCATGCCTTGTCTCTACGATGTCAATTTACAAAATCCCCACCAAAAATTTAATCATTCGTTATTTTCATAATGTTACAATTCGTCAAGGTTAATCTAAACCATAGAGTTTCTCGATTAGGTAAGATACTGTGTATTTATTGTTTATCAAATATAATCTTTGGCTAATTGATATAAAGATGTTTGGGATTCATCATGTATGATAACAATAGTGCCAGAAATTTTATCATGCCAAGTTTGATGATTTTTATCTATTAACATCCAGAAAAAACCAAGAAAGAATGGTAATGCAGAAATGTAATAACCAATATAACGTAATATAGACTGTTTAAAATTTATTGGTTTACCAGTGTGGGCATCCACAATTTCACAATCTAGTAACAATTTACCTGGAGTAGCCGCATATTTAATCCAAAACCATATAGTTATCAAAGCTAACAATATATAAAAAATTAATAAAGTCTGCCATTCATATTGAGAAATGTAATTGGGATCAGCAATATCAGTTAAGTTTATATCAGTACCATAACTAAGGTATAGTAAAAATATTAATAATGGATATATCCAAATACCATCTAATATTACGGCTAATGTACGTCGTCCAAAACTGGCATATTCAGTTAAAGAAGTTATCATAATTTATAACCTCTATGTACTGCTACTATGCCACCAGTCAAATTGTTATAATTACAATGCTCAAAACCAACATCTTCCATACGTTTTAATAAATTTTCTTGATTTGGGTGCACACGAATTGATTCTGCTAAATAACGATAACTTTTAGCATCTTTAGTAACTAACTTACCTATCAATGGTAATACTTTAAAAGAATAAATATCATAAAATGGTTTTAATGGTTGAATCTTTAATTCTGAAAATTCTAAAATTAATATTTTACCACCTGGTTTTAAAACTCGATACATAGAAGCTAAAGCAGCATTTTTATCAGTAACATTACGCAATCCAAAAGCTATTGTAATAAGATCAAAACTATTATTGGCAAATGGTAAAGTTTCAGCATTTACTTGAGCATAGTTGATTAAGACTCCTTCATTTAGCAACCGTTCACGACCAACTCGTAGCATAGAAGCATTGATATCAGCTAAGATCACCTCTCCTTCTGGCCCAACTTTTTCTGCAAATTTAATAGCCAAATCACCAGTTCCACCAGCCAAATCTAATACTCTTTGACCACTTTTTACTCCAGCTAATGCAATGGTAAATCGTTTCCATAAGCGATGAATTCCACAAGACATTAAATCATTCATCAAATCATAACGGGTTGCTACTGAATCAAACACTTCTCCAACTCTTTTTACTTTTTCTTTATTTGGTATTTGAGTAAAACCAAAATGGGTTTTTTCGGAATCCATGTTTTTAACCTCAATTAAGTATTAATATATAGATACGACAATGATTATAACATTTTTCAAATTTTCATGAGAACATATGATGCAAATTTTCCAATAGCTTACCAATAAGCTTATTTACATTTTTTGATGTAAAATATGATTTTTTAGAAGAGGTGAATAAATTGAGTTTGCACAAAAATATTCAGATGTTACAATATGTAAAAATTTAAATATCACTTAATAATATATGAAGACAATACGTGAACAAATTGTTGAACGTATTATTGCTCAACTTGAAACAATAACAAAAGAAAATGGTTATGACAATAATATTGGGCCAGGCAATGTTTACCGACAGGAATCAGTCATTGAAAAAAATATTGTTCCAGCTCTTTCGGTATGGGAATTAGAGGAAACTAGAAAACGTAATCAATCTGGTGGCACGGTACGTGAATTGGTAATTAGAATAGAAGCTATTGTAGCTGTTAGTAATGGTAAACACCATGCCGCAATTGGTAATCAATTGTTAGGTGATATAGAAAAAGCATTAATTATGGGAGATATGAGTTTGGATGAATTAATTGATGATATTCAAGATATTGCTGCCACTATTTCACGTTTACCAATGACTCATATTCCAAAAACAGAAATTTCTTATTTATTAACAAATTATAAAGTAGCTGGAGCAACAATTGATTTTGAAATTATTTATACTACTGAATGGGGTGACCCATACAGTCAATAAAAAATCATTCAGTGAGATAAATTAGATTAAAAAAACTATTTCCCCCTGTTTGCATACGTTCTTTAAACTGTTGTTGATACAGTATTTTTCCAATGCTTTTTTATCAGCCAATGGGCCATGAATTATTTGAGTTTTATTATCAACTGTGAGAATATGTTCAATAGGTGTTTTTGAATATTTTACATAACCCATTTAAATTTTTCTAAATATGTTGTCAAATATTATTAAAATAATCCTATTTAAGCAGTTTATTTAGTAAATTTACTAATAATACTCCATCGGAAAAGTTTAAACTATGATTACCAATCGTAACAATAATTTTAGATAAACCACGTAAAGCTGATACATTGTTCATATCTTGACTATAAGGTGCAACCCAATCATCTCCATTTCTTATTATGGATACATAGAAACCTTTAGGATGTGGTTGATGATTAAGCCAAAACAATAGACTATATGGACGTTCTCTAATCAAATCAAGATATAACCCTTGACTACGATTAATAGTACCTAATCCTAACATAGGAGTGATCAAACTAGCTGGACTATTATTAATATAAGTTGCTAATTCGGCTTTATCAGTGCCTAAATGTGGACTAGCAATACTAATTAAACCTTTAATTTTAATTTTTCCAGTAACCATAACCAACCTAGCAACCACTCCACCAGCTGAATGACCAATTAAAACTAGCTGATTATCCGGATGACGTTGTTGTAAATTTTGTAAATAAATATCCAGCCATTGTGCTTGTATTGGCAATGGTGCCTCTGAAGGTAACGTTACTGTATAAATATTATTAGTATCAGATTGAATTGAACCCAATAATGGTCCATTGGGGAATAAATGCCCTGCATCCTGCCAACCATTATGTTGCAAAGTATCTATAATACCAGCCAGTCGCCAATTACTACCATCACTTAAATAGCCATGAATAAACACCAAAGTATAATTAGCATAAGTTGGTACACTAATTAGGAAAAATGTTATTAAAGTTATAAATTGTAAAATTCTAACCATCATTATTAATCCTTTCGATAATTTCTTGTAAAACCTTGTCAGATTTTTCATTTGGTACTTGACAAGTCCCTGCTGCTTTATGTCCACCACCATTATATTCTAGCATAAGTACTCCTATGTTAGTTTTAGAAGAACGATCAAGAATTGATTTACCAACTGCTAATACTGTATTTTGCCTTTGTAAACCCCATAATACGTGAATAGAAATATTACATTCTGGATAAAGAGCATAAATCACAAAACGATTGGTAGTAAAAATTTCTTCTTCATTTCTCAAGTCTAATACCACTATATTATCACGTACAGTAGAACATTTTTCAATTTGTTCCATAGATGCTTTTTGATGTTCAAAATATAATTTAACTCGTTCGTCAACATCTGGTAATTTTAATATTTCATTAATAGTATGAGTTTTACAATAATCAATTAACATCATCATCAAATCATAGTTAGAAACTCGAAAATGCTTAAAACGTCCTAAACCACTTCTAGGATCCATTAGATAATTGAGTAATACCCATTCCTTTGGATATAATATTTCATCACGAGTAAAATCAGCTGAATCGGCTTTATCAACTGAAATAATCATATCTTCGCTAATATTTGGAAATTTATCACTTCCATAATAGTTATAAACTACTCGTGATGCAGATGGAGCATCTGGATCAATAATATAATTAGATGGACGACTTTGTTCTCCTAAAATTCTTATAGCTTCACTTAAATGATGATCAAATATTAGATGGGCTCCAGGAGAATATGGCAGATTGGTAGTTATATCATTTGGACCAATCGGAATTCTGCCTAGTTGTACATCTCTAGGATGAACAAATTTAATATCATCTATTAGATCAAGTTCTTTTAATAAAACAGCACAAATTAAGCCATCAAAATCACTTCTTGTTACCAAGCGATATTTTTGTGACATATCTTAACTTCCTAATATTGTTGGATATTGATTCTTCGAGAATTTTAGCCTCGAATAGCGAAGATATTAAGTAGGTTAGGCCGGCAAACCATTTTCCGTTGGGTTTGTCGGGTTTAAGTGCGAAGCTAATGCACCTAATTTTATCTAATATATTTCTAATTTGGTATTACTAGGAATTTACCAACCTTTAGAGAATTATTATTAAATTTATTCAATTTTTTTAACAATAAAACTGTAGTACCATAACGTCTAGCAATTCTCCACAAATTATCACCTCGGCGAACTCTATGTTTCTTGGTTGTTATAACCGTTTTTGCCGCTGATATTACTAATTTTTGCCCAACTTGTAAAGATGTATTTTTACTGAGTTTATTCAAACTACGTATTTTAGCAACTTTCATATTAAGTCGTTTAGCAATTTTCCACAAAGTATCACCTTTTTTAACTTGATATTCTACTAAGTTTTTAGCTGTTTTTTTAATAAATTTACGATAAGTTTTTTTACTTTTAGTAGGTAACTTATTTGGTGACTTATTTATAAAAGCAACAGTTTTTATTAATTTTAACTCATTTGGTATTTGAGCAAGTCGTTGTTTAAATTGATAAACTTTATTTGCAGGTAAACTAACACTATGTGGCCCTCTTGGTGAAGTAACTCCACGTCTATAACATGGATTTAACAATTTTAAATCAGAAAGAGATATTCCTGCTAGTTGAGCGACTACAGATAATTCAATTTGACGATCTATATTAACCTTCCTAAAATAAGGCTTATTACTAATTTTTTGTAATTTTATTCCATATGCTCCAGGATTAGCCACGATTTTAGCAAATGCTAATAATTTAGGTACATATTCACGAGTTTCTTTAGGTAATTTTAATGACCAAAAATCAGTAGGTCGATTACTATTTTTATTACGCCTAATAGCTTTACCTACATTGCCTTCACCATAATTATAGGCTGCCAACGCTAAAAACCAATCACCATCAAACATTTTGTGTAGAGTTTTCAAATAATTTAATGCAGCATTAGTTGATTCTGCAATATCACGTCTACCATCATACCATTTATTTTGAGTTAATCCATAGTGTCTACCAGTAGCTGGCATAAATTGCCATAAACCAGCAGCACTTTTATGAGAAATAGCTCTAGGCTCAAATGCACTTTCAATCGCTGGCAATAAAGCCAGTTCCATCGGTAAACCACGTTTTTCTACTTCTTTAACAATGTGATAAAAATATGGTTTAGCTTTGGTGGAAATCCTACGAAAATAATCTGGATTAGATAAAAATTTATTTATTTCTTTTT
>DRQV01000213.1 GCA_011371325.1 Thioploca sp. | reverse complement strand
GCTATCTCGATGATAAATACATCTTTCCACAAGGAATCATTTATTTTGAATTAGCTGGTACCGAAGCAGATATTACCATCTATTATCATAGTTTACAAAAACTTCGGGCTACTCCAATCTTTCAAAAATTTGGTACTGTAATTCCAGGCGATATAAATACTTTAGATTGGTATATATTTCCAAATGTTACTTTTGCTACGGTTAAAATTGGAGATAAATCAATTGTTACTGCTACCTATCACCTTAAAGATGGCGAATTAGGAGATAGTACTGGAATTGATGGAAAGATCGTTGATCCAGGTGGTTTAGCTTTTATAAAGGTAGAAAAATAAATTTAATATGGTTTATGCAATGATTAATTTATAAGAAATAATTATAAGAATTGACCACTAATTCAAAATAATTTTCCTCGATATAAATCAGCATAATATTGAATATGCTATATATTATTAAGTTATAAATTAATACATTCAACAGCCTATATTGGCATGAAAGAAGCATAAACCATAAATAAATCAATTGTAATTATAAAAATTATGAAAATTTTAGGATCACTTGTTTTAGGTTTTATCTCTCTATTTTATTCTCCAACTAATCCCATATTAACGCAAATAAAACATGATGGTGAGTTAAGAGTTGCTATCAATAATGGTATAACAACTTATTATGAACGTCCAGATGGTCAAAAAGCTGGATTTGAATATGAATTTACCAAATATTTTGCAGCAGAATTGGGGGTTAAATTACATATTGTCCAAACTAATAATTACACTAACGCTTTAAATAAAGTCATGGATAATACAGTGCATTTTGCTGCTGGTATAGTTGTGACTAAAGATCGCCAAGCTAAAGTACGTTTTACCTCTCATTACCAAAGTATTACTCAACAACTTATTTACCGCAATGGTGTAAGAAAACCGCCAACTAATTTAAAAAGTTTCAATTATGGACACAAATTAAAAATAATCTCTGAACATCATCAAATAGAAGCACTTAGAGCTTTACAGCAAAAACATCCACAATTAAATTGGCAAGAATATTCTGATATTAATTCTAATGAGTTGGCTAAAAAAGTTTGGGATAAAGAAATAAAATATGCAATTTTTGATTCTAATACATTTATGCGGCTACGGTTATTTTATCCTGACTTAAAAATCGGTTTTACTTTTCCCAATCAACAATATTTAGCTTGGGCATTTCCTTATTCTAATGATAATAGTTTATATTTAGCTGCTATTCAATTTATTAATAAATCAAAAAAAAATGGAATATTAACCCAATTAATTGAAAAATATTATGGTTATACCAATAATGTAAAAAAATTTAGTTATTTACATATTAGAAATTTTTTAAAACATGTAAAAGTACGATTGCCTTTATATCAAGAATATTTTAAATTAATGGCTCAACAATATAATTTAGACTGGCGTTTATTAGCTGCTATTGGCTATCAAGAATCCAAATGGAATCCTAAAGCAGTATCAGGAACTGGAGTTAAAGGAATAATGATGCTTACTAAAAAGACTGCCAACGAAGTAGGAGTTAAAGATAGAACTGATCCTTTTGAAAGTATTCAGGGTGGGACTAGATATTTTGTTGCTTTAAAACAGCGTATCGCTAAAAAAATAACCGAACCAAAAGATCATGTTTGGTTTACATTAGCCTCTTATAATATTGGGATAGGCCATGTTCAAGATGCTCGTAAAATTACAGCTCAACTTGGTGACAATCCAAATTCGTGGCGTGATGTAAAAAAACATTTACCCAAATTAACCCAGCCAAAGTGGTATAAAAAAACTAAATATGGCTACGCTAGAGGTCATGAGTCAATAGAATTTGTCGAAAATATTCGCATGTTTTATGACATTCTAATGATGAATGTTGTTTGAAAATATTGTCCAAAAAAAATTAATAAAGCATTTACTAAAATTAAAACTTACAAACCAAACACCAGATATAAATGGAGTCCCTCAGAATTTTGATGCTAAATAATCATCATAAGCTAATCCCAAGAAATTAATAATCTTTTTACCATCTATTTGAGGGACCATTTTCATCGTTTGTTTCTTAAATTAATAAATACTTGATATTGAAAATAATTAAGGACAATTAATCCACCTAACTGTTATTAAAGTATATTCAACGGGTTATTATCTGAGATACTGACCGACAAATCAGGCTAAGATAGGCCTAACAAACTTATCGGACCTACCTTAAAATTTAACTAAACCTAATTAAACATCTCATGGGTAATATTATTAAACCAACTATGAGCATACATAATCTCACGTTTACGAGTTTCTGGACTGGCATCCATAGATGATAAACCACCCGCACCTTTAATTCCAACTATTTGATCTTTCTCATTTAACTTGTAAACCATTGCAACTGACATACCGAACTCTTCCCCAACGATACTATAACAAGTATTCACATAGGAAGGTTCTTCCATTTCTTTACCTTGTATAGATGCCACAATTGATGCAGCACAAACTTTAGCTTGAGAATTAGCAGCATAAGCAGATTTAGGCATCTTACCAGCAATACAAGCATCACCAATCACATGGACATCTTTCACCAAAGTTGACTCAAAAGTCCGTTGATTGACTGGACACCAACCTTTATCATTGGCTAATCCATTAGCTGTAGCAATCTTACCAGCTTGTTGTGCTGGAATGATATTAAGCACATCACCTTTATGCTCATCTTCCATCTCACCAGCAACAACCGTCATATTTTTAGCATCAAGCCCAATGACATTACCACCCTTATCAGAAGGAACCCATTCAATCATGCTATTCTCAGTACCATAACCATATAACTGTTTCCAACCCAAAGTAAATAAACCTTGTTTGGAAAATTTCTGACTAGCATCAAGAATTAATATCTTAGATTTAGGCTTATTTTTCTTCAGATACATAGCAATCTGACTAGCACGTTCATAAGGCCCAGGAGGACATTTAAACGGTTTTGGTGGAGGAGCAATGATAACTTTACCACCATCTGGCATAGCTTCAAGCTGCTTACGTAAAGTTATGGTTTGAGTACCAGCCTTCCAAGCATGAGTGATAGTTTCTGCGACTTTTTCATCGTAACCATCAATAGTCTCATATTTAAGAGCCACACCTGGAGATACAATCAAACGGTCATAGCTAACAACAACACCATCACTATTTTCAATTTTAACTTTAACAGTTTTCTTGATTGGATCAATTTCGGTAGCTGCACCATGCAACATTTTTATACCATATTTATCCAAACCAGCATAACCAAACCTAATGGAATCAATAGTCCGATCACCACTTAAAACTTCATTGCTTAGGAAGCAAGTGTAATAATGTTTATCTTGTTCAATCAAAGTTACATCAATAGTTGGATCAGCCATCCTAATATACTTGGCAGCAATCGCACCACCAGAACCACCGCCGATAACTACAACTTTCTGTTTAGCTTCTCCAGCAATAGAAATATAAGGAAAACCGATTGCACTAACAGTAGTAGCAGCGGCAGTCATGGACAAAAATTTTCTACGAGTTAAATCTGACATTTGACACATTCTCCTTATTTAGATTTGGTTTGACTACCATAAAAGTGAACGAGACTTTTCAAACCCTCTACACCTTCCTTATCCAACATTTTGCGCAGTTTCTTTTCCATTTTACCGTTACCAGATTTTCTTTCTTTTTCGGTTTTACGCAAACCATCATGGAAATCAGCTAGAGAATATTCAAGATATGGCATCCATTGACCAGCTAATACACCTTTTTTCTTAGAATAACCATCATCTTCATGGCATTTCTTTTCACAATATTTATTATGAATTTTTTTGCCTTTTTTAGCTAGTTTAGCATCATAAACTTGTTCAGCTCTAACTAGTTTTTGACTACCAAAATACTCAGCCATAACTTTAAAATCATCATCACTATATCCTCTAGCAATTCTTCCCATAATAGTGGAAGGAACTTTGTCATCTCTATAATCTTGCATAGATTCTACAAAGTCTTCATTATCCATAATGCCAGCAATACTTGGGTTAGCTGGACCAACACTTGAACCAGCAGGACCATGACAACTAATACAGGTACCAACTAATAAAGATGGGGCATCGCCACTTGCTAAGGCTAGTGGACTAACTATTAGTCCAGCCGTTAGAGCTACCAATTTGAATGTTTTATAATACATCCTTAACTCCAATAATAATGAATGAACAACTTAAATATATAGGATTGTTAACTAGACAACTATTAATTCGCATATATTCAAGTTATGATAATTTTTGTATAAATTTTATACCATGTAAAATATAACTCTATTTAAAAAAAAGTGCAAATATATCTAATATATTAATATATTATTATATTCTAATATTTGTTTAATAATTTTTCTATTGAAATGATAATACTAATTTTCTATATTCCTAAGCTAGTTATCATGATCATTTAATGGGAAAGGCAAGCTTCCAACCTAGC